>CAIUSK010000480.1 GCA_903901805.1 uncultured Flavobacteriales bacterium | reverse complement strand
TGTGGGAGGCGAAGTTTTCTTTGATGATTCATTTAACACCAATCCATTAGTAAATGCTTTTTCTGCTGGAATAATCGATACAAAAAAAATAATTTCAGCCACGGCGAAAGGCCCTGGAAACCCTGTTTTCATTGTAGGCTCATCTACAGGGAAAGACGGAATTGCTGGAGCTGCCTTTGCTTCAAAAGACATTACGGAAGATTCAGCCAATGATTTACCATCTGTTCAAGTAGGTGATCCATTCATGGAAAAACTATTGCTTGAAGCAACAATGGAACTTGCTGAAACCGATGCGATTGTAGGAATGCAAGACATGGGTGCGGCAGGAATTACCTGTTCAACATGCGAGATGAGTGCGGCAGGTAATGTTGGGATGGAAATTCACCTTGACAAAGTTCCAATGCGTCAAGAAAACATGCTTCCTTATGAAATATTACTTTCAGAATCGCAAGAAAGAATGTTAGTCGTTGTTCAAAAAGGCAAGGAAGATATCGTGAAAAGGATTTTTGATAAATGGGATTTGAATGCTGAAGAAATTGGAGTTGTAACAGATACCGGAAGAATTCGATATTACATGAATGAAGTGTTAGTGGGTGATGTGCCAGCAGTTTCTTTGGTTCTAGGTGGTGGTGCACCCCAATACGAGCGTGAGTTTAAGGAACCTGCCTATTTCCAGGAATACAAGAAATTCTCTATTGATTCCATTACTGAACCAAGTAATTTGAAAGAAATTGCCTATAAACTCATTCAACGACCAAATATTGCATCAAAAAGATGGGTATACGAACAATATGATTCAATGGTTGGTACAAAAAACATGAGTACCAACAAGCCAAGTGATGCTGCCATTGTGAACATTAAAGAAACAAATAAGGCTTTGGCAATGACCGTGGATTGTAACTCAAGATATGTTCATGCTGATCCAGAAATCGGAACGATGATTGCCGTTTCTGAGGCTGCTCGGAATATTGTTTGTTCAGGTGGAATCCCAAGTGCTATCACCAATTGCTTGAATTTCGGAAACCCTTATAATCCTGAATCATACTGGCAGTTTGTTGGAGCCATTAATGGAATGTCTGCAGCTTGTTTGAAATTTGGAACACCCGTAACTGGAGGCAATGTATCATTTTACAATCAGACCGTGACGAATGGGGTTGAAGTTCCTGTATTTCCTACTCCAACAATTGGAATGATTGGTATTGTACCCGACAAAAACAAAGTAATGTCGTTGGATTTCAAGCAAAAAGGGGATTTAATTTTTGTTATTGGAGAATGTACAAATGATATTTCTTCATCCGAATATTTGGTGAGTCATCATGGAATTACCGCTTCGCCTGCTCCCTATTTCAATCTCGAAAAAGAATATGAATTACATCAAGCAATTGCTGGACTTATTGAAAATGAGTTTATTAACGCTGCACACGATATTTCTGATGGAGGATTATTTACCACGCTTGTTGAGATGTCATTCCCACGTGAATTAGGCTTTGATATTGAGACAGATTCAGAGATTCGAACAGATGCATTTTTATTTGGCGAAGGGCAAGGAAGAGTTGTAATAAGTGTTTCTGAAGAAAAAGAAGACGAATTTATCGAATTTATGGTATCTTCGTCTGTAAGTTTCACCTTATTAGGTCATGTGACCAAAGGAAAACTTCAAATTGATGGAGAACACTTCGGCTTTATAACAGAAGCGAAAAACCTTTATGACAATGCTCTTTCTAAGCATTTAGAAAATTAAAAATGGAATACAACACAACAAGAGACAAAATGTTACTTCCGGAATACGGAAGAAATGTCCAAAACATGATTTCGTTCGCAATGAAAATTGAAAACAAAGAGGAACGAAACCGCGCAGCTCAGGCAATTATTGAAGTTATGGGTCAATTGAACCCACATTTGAGAGACGTGGATGATTTCAGACACAAACTTTGGACACATTTATTTTTAATGTCTGATTTTAAATTAGATGTTGAATCTCCTTATGAAATTCCAAAACTAGAAAAACTTCAAGAAAAACCTAACCGATTGGAATACCCAAAAAGCACCATCAAGTATGGACATTATGGGAAATATACTGAGAAAATTCTTGCAACAGCCAAGGACACAAAAAATCCGGAAGAAAAAGAATTCTTAAAGACAAGCATGTCTAATTTCATGAAAAAACTCTATTTGTCTCACAACAATGATGCAGTTGAAAATCATGTAATAGCAGAGAATTTAAAAGAACTGTCTCGTGGTGAATTGGTATTAGACAATCCGGATGAACTAATAAGCACAAACACACTGTTGCGTTCTATGGGAATGAATAATGGACAAAAACGAATTATTCCCAACAATAAAAATAATCCGTACAAGCAAAAAAAGAAATTCAAAAAGATTTGATATGTCTGCATCTTTCGAAATACATGGAGGTAAAAAACTAAAAGGCGAATTAATTCCTCAAGGAGCAAAAAATGAAGCATTACAAGTTTTATGCGCCCCACTTTTAACAGCTGAAAAAGTTACCATCTCAAATATTCCTGATATTGTTGATGTCAACAAATTGATCAACTTACTTCAAACAATGGGAGTAAAGATTGAGAAAATTGAAAAGGGAACTTATAGTTTTCAAGCCAAAGACATTGATTTAGCCTACTTAGAAACGGAAGATTTTAAAAACCGAGCATCTGCATTACGTGGTTCTATTATGATCGTAGGTCCACTTCTTGCTCGATTTGGAAAAGGATTTATTCCTAAACCAGGAGGCGATAAAATCGGAAGAAGAAGACTTGATACCCATTTTGAAGGGTTTACCATTCTAGGTGCCAAATTTAATTATGATGCAGGGGATCATTTCTACTCAATTGAAGCAAAGCAACTTAAAGGAACTTTCATCCATTTGGATGAGGCATCTGTAACTGGGACAGCCAATATTTTAATGGCATCTGTTATGGCAGAAGGGAAAACCACTTTTTACAATGCCGCATGTGAACCTTATATCCAACAATTGTGTCGCATGTTAAATTCCATGGGCGCAAAAATTGAAGGGATTGGATCTAATTTACTGCATATTGAAGGAGTAAAGGAATTGAAAGGTTGCTATCATAGGATTTTGCCTGACATGATTGAAATCGGAAGTTTTATCGGATTAGCGGCAATGACGCAATCAGAAATCACCATCAAGGATGTAAGTTGGGAAAACCTGGGTATTATTCCAAATGTATTTCGCCGACTTGGAATTAAACTAGAAAAAAGAGGCGATGATATTTTTGTTCCAGCCCAAGAAAAATATGAAATTGAAACATTTATAGACGGTTCAATTCTAACTATTTATGACGCTCCTTGGCCTGGGTTTACTCCAGATTTGTTATCTATCATTTTAGTTATTGCAACACAGGCAAAAGGATCAGTTCTCATCCATCAAAAAATGTTTGAGTC
>CAIUSK010000479.1 GCA_903901805.1 uncultured Flavobacteriales bacterium | reverse complement strand
GGCTACCGAAGCGACCTCTTTTTTTTTAAACAAACAACAACAAACAAATCCCTGAATAACTGAAACAGCTATTTCAGGAATATTTTCGAGCCTTTCGGCAAATGTTGATCTGGTGTAGTACTGTTGTTTTTTCGTAAAAGCGTTTTTAATCGTATTCCTTTTTCTTGAGAGATTTCACGTAGTGTTTTTTTCTCTTTCAAAATTATTTGCTTGTCTGTTTTCGATTTCCAACTTTTGGGTTGTAAATAGATTATATCTCCTGGTACTAAAAATTCTTTATTCGGATGAAAATCGTTGTATCGCCTCAACAAGGAGGTTGAAATGCCCAATTCTTGAGAAATTTTAAAAAATGTATCTCCTTTTTTGGCAACAACATAACGTACCCCATTGGTGTTTACACTTTGTTGATGTGTTTTAAATTCGAAGGTATGTTGGTTAGAGATTAAAGGAGCAGATACTTTATCCGAATCAAAGAGATTTAGCTTTTCATCCTCAATTAATTTTATTAGCGCTTCGGCATAAGTAGAACTGGTTGCATACCCGGCATCCTTCAATCCCTTTGCCCAGTTCTTATAATCAGTTGATTTGTAATTGAATAAAAATGAATATCGTTGGTGTTTCTTTAAAAATGCGCTGTGATCTAAATAGGATTCTTTTGCATTTTTGTACACTCGAAAACACTCATTTTTTTCATCATCATCTTGATACATTTTATCTCCTTCCCATCCATGGCATTTGATACCAAAATGATTATTTCCTTCTCTAGCTAATTTTGAATTACCATTTCCGGACTCCAAAATACCTTGAGCTAATGTAATACTGGCAGGAATTCCATGTGCATTCATTTGTTCAATAGCCACAATCTTCCAGGAAGCAATGTATTCTGAACGGGAAATAATTTTTTCTCCTGCCTTTCCTGTTAAGCAAATTAAAAAAAATGATATGAAAAAAGCTACTTTCATTTGTTTGAATTAGTAAATACGGAACCTCCCTCATTTTCGTTACAGTCTTTGGTGGTAATTTTCAATATTTCTTGTAATCATGGGTCAAATCCACTAGAATTGGACGGAAATTAGTAATTTTGAAACACAAGAATTATATAGAATGACACCTACCTTTAATCAGCTAACAATCAGTGACCTACGAAGAGAAACGGAAGATACGGTTTCCATAGCCTTTTCCATTCCGGATTCATTAAAAAGTGATTATCAGTTCTTATCTGGCCAATATTTAACATTGCGAGCTACCATAGACGGAAAAGACACGCGTAGATCCTATTCTCTGTGTTCTTCCCCATTCGAAAATGAATGGCGTGTTGCGATTAAACAAGTACAAGATGGTGTTTTCTCCACCTTTGCCAATCATACCTTGAAAAAAGGAGATGATCTTCAGGTGATGACACCGATGGGCAATTTCAAATTAGAAACGAATGCTACAGCCAAAAAATCGTATGTTCTGTTTGCCGCTGGAAGTGGTATCACCCCTATTCTATCGATTATAAAAACTGTTTTACGAGAAGAACCAAATAGCGATGTAACCTTATTTTATGGTAACAAAGGATTTTCAAGCATTATTTTCCGGGAAGAACTCGAAGCATTAAAAAGTAAGTATCTAAGTAAATTTAGAATCATACATGTTTTATCGCGTGAAAGTTTGGGGAATAAAATTCAAAAAGGAAGAATTGATGCGGACAAATGTTCTCAATTATACGATGCTTTTTTGCAAAACCAATCCATTGATGCAGTTTATCTTTGTGGACCGGAAAGTATGATTTTAGATGTGCAAAAAACACTAAAATCAAAAGGCGTTTCAGAAGAAAATATTCATTTTGAGTTATTTACAACCGAAGGAGGAAAGCGCACCATTGAAAAAAAGGAAAACATTGAACCATCCTTTGATTCAAGTGTTTCGATTATACTAGATGGAGATGTGTACGATTTCAATATGTCGTCACAAGGAAAATCAGTTTTGGACGCTGGATATGAAGCTGGAGCAGATTTACCTTTTGCTTGTAAAGGAGGAGTTTGTTGTACGTGTAAAGCTAAAATAGTGGAAGGAACAGCCCAAATGGATGTCAACTATGCATTAGATAAAGACGAAGTAGAAAGAGGATATATATTAACATGCCAAGCACATCCAACTAGTGATCGATTGGTAGTATCATTTGACGATTAATTATGGGATTATTTAGTATATTTAAAAAGAATGCAGAAGCTCCTTTACACAAGGGATTTCATGCAATTCAAGTAGTTGAAAAACAACAACTGACTCCTGATTCGGTTAAACTTGTATTTGATATCCCCGCTGAATTAAAAAAGGAATTTTCTTTTGTTCCTGGTCAATACATTAATTTGATCGTAACCCTGGAAGGTCAAGAATACAGAAGGTCCTACTCGATTTGTTCCGGTCCAACAGAGCAACTTTCGATTGGGGTGAAAGCCATAGAAAACGGGAAAGTATCTACGTTTTTAGTACGTTCATTACAAGTGGGTGATTTACTACATATTTCAAAACCGGAAGGTAATTTTGGATTGAAAGAAACGGACAAAACGATTGTTGCCTTTGCAGCTGGAAGTGGAATCACACCCATTCTTTCCATTACTAAATCATTAGAGGGATCGAATAAGGAATTGACTTTGTTTTACGGCAATCGAAATTTTAATGAAATCCTTTTTCGTTCTGAAATTGAGGCATTGAAACAAACCAAAACTTCCATTTATTTAAGTCAAGAAAAGCGCGAGGGATATAAAGAAGGACGCTTGGACGAAACGAATATTCGTACAGAAATTAAATCCAATTTAGACCTTTTGAAAGCAGATGCGTTTTTAATCTGTGGTCCGGAGGAAATGATTCAAACAGTTGATGAAAATTTACGGTTTTTTGGGGTTTCCAAAGATAAAATCAGGTATGAGCTTTTTACCACTCCTGTTTTATTGGCTCCACAAGCCATTGAAAATGTACATTCTGATTTTTCTGGACAGAGCACTGTGAAGGTGATTTTGGAAGGAGAGACGGTTGAATTTAAACTACATACAGAAGGCGAAACAGTTTTACAAGCAGCTGAAAATGAAGGGTTAGATGTTCCTTTCTCCTGTCGGGGAGGAGTTTGTTGCTCGTGTAAAGCGAAAGTAACCGAAGGTTCTGCCTCCATGAAATTAAATTATTCGTTGACAGATGAAGAAGTGAAGAAAGGATATATTTTGACCTGTCAAGCCCATCCAACCAGTGAAAACGTAACCATTTCTTTTGATGCCTAAAACGATTGTTGTTGTTGGAGCAAGCCGAGGAATTGGTTTTGAAATGGTGAAGCAATTTGCCGTGGCTGGACATTCTGTTTTTGCCCTGTCGCGAGATATATCCAAAATGAATGATGCTTTCAAGGAGTATGAAACGGTTCATCCCATTGCTTTTGATTTATCCCATGAGGTAAGCGAACAAGTACAGGTACTTTCAGAAAAAATGGGTGTAATTGATATTCTCATCAACAATGCAGGTTATTTGGTGAATAAACCATTTGAAACTATTTCCCACGAAGATTTTCAGTTATCGTATCAAATAAACGTAATTGGGGTAATGGAAACTGTTCAAGGGTTTTTACCTTCGTTCCATCCAGATACTCATATTTTAAATATCAGTTCCATGGGTGGATTTCAAGGCTCGGTAAAATTTGCAGGACTAAGCACCTACTCTACTTCTAAAGCAGCCTTGTGTAGCTTTACAGAACTCTTTTCAGAGGAATATAAAGAAACTAACCTTTCCATGAATTGTTTGTGCTTAGGAGCTGTGCAAACAGAAATGTTACAAGAAGCTTTCCCCGGTTATGAGGCGCCTACCACACCAGATCAAATGGCAGTATTTATCGTAGATTTCGCGCTGAATGGCAACCGCTTTTTCAAAGGAAAAATATTACCCGTTTCGTTGAGTACTCCTTGATAGAATACTTTTTTTAATCCAATACTTTAATGATTTATTCTTAAATAGCAAATGGTTTTTGACAATTCCGTTTGCTCACAACAAACGCTTTTTGTTATTTTCGTTTGCTGAAAACAAATGCTTTTAATGAATTCCGTTTGTTTATAACAAATGGTTTTGATTTGGAGACAACAACAACTATTTCATATAAATCAAACACCTAATTGGGCGGATTTAAATCCGCCCAATGGTTTAATCAACGAATTTAAACAACTATTTCAATAGTTTTCTATTTCATTAATCTGTTCAATCTGTAAACAAAAAACAATTATTTATACTTTTTTATCAATGATACAACCCTATATCCCAACCAAGCCATTGGAAAATAAGCGAAAATCAAATCTACTAAATCAAACCAAAGCGGAGCAGGCAGTTGAAATACCATCATGAATCCGCCAATAAAAAAAGCCAAGCCAATAGATAAAGCCAAAATCATTTGGTAGCTACGAGCAATTAAGGTACACAATACAGCTCCGAAAAAAGTACCAAGTGCGTGCGCCAGAAAAGGCATAATGAAATGTTTGGGTTCCATGATAGACATAGCATGAATCAATCCCTCCATCGTTTTTAAGTTGGCACCAGGAGGTGGCGCAATAATGTCTCCACTTATGTTTATGATTCCACCATTGATAAAAGCCCCTGCAAAAAGCCCAACTAATACAGCGAAACCATTTATAATTATCTGTTTCATTTTGAATGTTTCAAGCAAAATTAGTATTTATTTATTCAAGCAACGGAAACCCAAAAGCTTCGTTGAAAAATAATGAAACTCTTCTATATTTTATTTTTGTGTTTATTGAGTCAAGCATTGCATGCAGATGGATTTGATGAAGTTAAAATCTTCAAAAACGGAAAACTCATTGAAATAACAACTAGTTTTATAAACCAATCGATTTCAGTTGAAATTGGCGACACATTGACATTTGAAGTTTGGACAGATTGGGGCGGAACTATGGCCGGAGAATTAGAAATTTTCACTTTTTCAGATTTATCCACCACACGAATAAAAAGAGACCAACAATATTATGGTAGTAAGCGGTTGTTCTTAGTCCACCATTCCACCATGTAGAATATACCGAACCGCTTTTCATGGTATAGCCTGGTTTATTTTCGGCATTTAGTCTGGTACTCATTACAGCGCCTAGTTGATCAATACCTGTAATTAAAAGTGGATCATACACATAATTGAATGGATCACGGTAAGGAGGGCCTGCCACAACGGTTCCAGCCGGTCCGGTTTGGTGGTGATTGTATAAAATTTGTGGCATCCACTCTACATACTGTTGCAAGCTCATG
>CAIUSK010000478.1 GCA_903901805.1 uncultured Flavobacteriales bacterium | reverse complement strand
TTTGATATAATGAAAATAATGTTTGAAGGAAGCGATGAAGAATTGAAACAAACAAAAGTTACGCAGCCGGCTATATTCCTTCATTCCACTATTTTGGCCACTTGTTTAGGAACTACATTTTTACCTGATATGGTTGCTGGTCATTCTTTGGGAGAGTTTTCTTCTTTGGTGGCTAACAAATGTATTTCTTTTGAAGATGGATTAAAATTGGTGGCTCAACGTGCTATGGCCATGCAAAAAGCGTGTGAAATTCAACCGTCCACAATGGCCGCAATTTTAGGGTTGGAGGATGAGATTGTAGAACAAATTTGTGCCAAAATTGAAGGTGTTGTTGTTCCTGCAAATTATAATTGCCCAGGTCAATTGGTTATTTCCGGAAGTGTTCCAGCAGTTGAAGAAGCTTGTGCAAAACTAACGGAAGCAGGTGCAAAAAGAGCATTGATTTTGCAGGTTGGCGGAGCATTTCATTCGCCACTGATGGAGCCTGCCCGTGAGGAGTTGGCGGCGGCTATAGAACAAACAATTTTTAATACGCCAATTTGTCCAGTATATCAAAATGTAACGGCATTAGCGGTTTCAAACCCAGATGAGATTAAGAAGAATTTGGTACTTCAATTAACTGCACCCGTTCGTTGGACACAAACCATGAAACAAATGCTTGCTGATGGCGCAACAGAGGTAATTGAAGTTGGTCCAGGTAAAGTATTACAAGGATTGTTTAAAAAAGTGGATCGAGAAATTCAAACAAATAGTGCCGCATTAGTTTAATTGATTTTATGGAAATCTATTCGAGCATGCATCTACTCATTAAATAAGTAAATTTTAAGAGTATGAAAAATTGGATGTTCGTGGTATTTTGTTCGGTGATCGGAACCACATTTGGTCAAGTTTCCTTTGGAGACGTAGTTGGTAATGTTTATGAACCTGGAAAAAAGCAGCCAATTTATGGCGCTCGAATGATTATTCAGGATCAAGGCAAAAAATATCAAGCATCAACAGATTCTGACGGTCGTTTTAGAATTACCAGTATTCCTTCTGGAGAATATCTCATGTCGATAATTTACAAAGAGGACACCATGACCGGAATAAGGACAAATATACCGTTGGAAGGATATTTTAATGCGGGTGATATCGAATTTGAAGGCAAGGCAGGTGTTAAAACGTTTGGGACAATAACCATTAATTCGGGAGATCGCATTAAAATTGGATATGGCGAGATGCCTGCTCCTGAACTTTCTGCCAAAGAAATAAAACAAAGTGCCAACAAATTTGATGTTAAGAAACTCGCTTCAACCATGACCACCGATGTACGAATGACACCCGATGGAGAGCTCGTATTTCGTGGTGCTAGAAAAGGAGATATGATTTATATGATCGATGGTATAAAAGCCAACGAAGTGTTCAATGTACCAAGTGTGGCAATTGGACGAATGAAAGTTTATGCGGGAGCTTTGCCTGCAAAATATGGAGATACGCTTGGAGGAGTTATTATTGTGGAAACAAAGTCTTATTTTGACTTGTATCGAGAATGGTCGATAGATAATGAATAAAAAAAATCCATGAAAGTACAACTCCCTGCGCCTTGCTCCCAAAAATGGGAAGGTATGACTTCCATAAATGAAAAGGAGCGATTTTGCACTTCATGTGCTAAAAATATTATCGACTTTTCTGTCCAATCTGATCAACAAATTAAAAAGGCATTATATACTAGTACCGGTAATTTATGTGGTAAATTCTCTTCGGCTCAACTCAATCGTTCATTGGTGAGTAAAGAAAATTACTTTCCAAACTTGAGGTCGATTGTATTGAGCGGATTACTTTTAAATGTGACCGCAAACTTAAATGGACAAGTTGAAATGAAAGCGCCCCAGGAGCAATCAATTTCTGCTTCAGATGATTCTTATGTGATCATCAAAGGAAGAATAAAAGATACTATTTCTCCTCAATTACACGGAGATTTAAGAGTAGAGTTGAATGGCTTTCATTTATATTGTTTGCCAAATAGTTCAGGGGATTTTCAGTTCCAAGTTCCCCGAAAAAGTGTTCCAGAATTGATTTCATTAACGGTTCGAAAAGGAAATGCCTACAAAGTGTATTCAGGTTTGAATCCTAACGAATTTATTGATATTTCTGTTTCTCTTCATCCAATCTATATAGACGAAGATTTCATAAATGCTCTCCCTATGATTGGCTATGTGATCGTAAAACCTAAGTGGTATCAGTTTGGATATAAGTTCAGGAGATTGTGGAATAGAATTATTCATTAGTTATTTTTACGTTTCATTGGTAGACCAAAAACTAGTACGTATATTTGGAAAACCAAACTAAATTCAATGAAATCAGGCTCACTAAAAATAAGTTTTTTATCCATTCTTTTGTTGTTTCTTTATTCGTGCAATGAGAAAATCAACTATGTAGGTGAGTTTAAGGAAACTGCTATAGTTTATGGGTTATTGGATCATGCGGATACCATTCATTTTATAAAAATAAATCGTGCTTTCATTGGCCCAGGAAATGCCCTAGAAATTGCTCAAATTCCTGATTCAAATTATTTTGATCAAGTGGAAGCAACAGTTTCAGAATATTTGGATGGTAATCTAATTCGTACATGGGAATTAAGAGATACGATCATTCAAAATAAAGATACGAATGGTGTTTTTTATGCCCCTGAACAAAAGGTATATTATTTTAAAACACTGCCAACGTTGAATACTCCTTCATTTGGAACTGTTCAAAACGCTTCAAACGCGCAACTTTCTTCATTAAAACCGTATGCAACCTATAAGTTAAATGCAGTTTTGGATGGTGGAAAATACACCGTAACATCCGAAACAGAATTGGTGAATGGCATAACATCTCCTTCGTCAGGACAGAATTTCACGTTTAAATTAGCTGATGATCCCGTTGAGTATTTATCTTCAGGGTTAACAGTCTCTAATACAGGGAATTCCTATCTGATGAATGCACAAATGGATATAGAATTCAATGAGTTTATTGGTTCCACTTCCACGGTGAAGTCTTTCAATTGGCGTATTGGGGAATACGATGTAAATCCATTTAGTTCAAGAACTTTTACTTTGTTAGGTAAAACATTTTATGAATTAATTAATGCCAATTGTACCAATGATCCTGCCATTACAAAACGAACGTTCAAAGGCATGTGGATTACATTTACCGGTGGTGCTGAAGAATTGTATAATTATACAATTGTAAACAAACCGGCATCCTCCTTAGCACAGTCCAAACCTTCCTACACAAATTTATCTATTAATAATGGGGGAAAAGTAATTGGTATCTTCTCTTCTCGTCAAACGGTGAAATTCTACAAACCATTTTCTGTAGGTTCTGCCCAAGCATACATTCGTGCGATTGATAAAAAAAGTACGCGTGAATTATGTCAAGGACCAATCAATTTTGGTAAATTATTTTGTTCTGATCATCCAGGAGATAATATCGTGAATCAAGAAGAGGCATTTGCCTGTCAGTAAGGTGTTTTCATGAGCGAAAGGAAGACTTTTTTTGCAGATATTTTACTTCCTGTTCCTATTCATCAGGTTTTCACCTATCGTATTCCTTTTGAACTCAATGATCAGCTGCAATTTGGAGTTCGCGTAATCGTTCCTTTTGGTAGATCAAAGCTACTTACTGGAATTGTAATTGAAATTCATGAGCGCATTCCGGAAGCCTACCAAGCCAAGTTTATTGAGCATGTGCTGGATGAGTTTCCAATTGTGACTACCAAACAATTTCAATTTTGGAAATGGATTTCCTCTTATTATATGGCTCCACTGGGCGATGTAATGAATGCTTCTTTACCAGCTAATTTTAAACTTTCCAGTGAATCAAAAGTGGTTTTACATCCTGATTTTGAGAATGACCAGCAACTAGATGAACGCGAACAGATTATTGTGGATTCATTGCATACCAATGATCAAATGGATTTAAAGGAATTGTCGGCAGTATTGGGAATAAAAACCATTCAGCCGGTGATAAAAAAAATGATCGAGAAACGGATTATTTTATCCATTGAGGCACTGAATGAACGTTTTACACCTAAGTCTATCGTATGCTATACCTTGACGGATACTTTTGCCGATAACGAATTATTAACCAGTTTTATATCTGGCTTAGAATCAAAAGCAAGTTCTCGAAAACAATTGGAG
>CAIUSK010000477.1 GCA_903901805.1 uncultured Flavobacteriales bacterium | reverse complement strand
ATTTCTCATGAGTTAAATCCTTCTGGAAATTATTCATTGTACGCGGTTCGAACTAACTCTAATTTATTAGGGATGAACGTTTCTCATGACAATGGAGCAACTTGGACAGAGTTTGTTGGTAACCCTGGAACTCCTGCTCCTGCGGATTTTGATATTTACAGAGACCAAGGAACCTACAACTCAATTGTATCTGTTGTCCCTAATGATCCTGAAATGATTCTTATTGGTGGTATTGATGTATGGAGATGGAAACAAACGGTTAATAATCCTCCTTCAGGTGGTTTCCGTAAAGTAAGTCAATGGTTTGTTAGTCCAAGTTCTTCCATTTATGTTCATGCTGATAATCACGAAATGAAATGGGATGGAAATGGCCGTTTTTATGCTGGTAGTGATGGTGGTGTGAGCATTTCTAATAATGTTAACTCTACTAATCCCGATGCAATCGAATGGTTTGTAGCTAATAGAGGATACAATGTGACTCAATTCTACGGTATCGCATTTGACAAACTTGGTTCTGTTATGGGAGGTACTCAAGATAATGGTACTTTGTACAATGATCACTCAATGAATACTTATAAAGAATTTAGAGAAGTAAATGGCGGTGATGGTTTTGAATGTGAGATCTCCTTTTTTAATGAGCGCGTAATGTTCTCATCTGTTTACTATAACTCGATATCTAGATCAGGAGATAAAGGTGAAACTTGGACGAATTTTGCTCCAATACTACCTGGAACATACGATCCAGCTGGAACGGATGGAAGTAATTATCATCCATTCCATACTGAATTTATTTTAGCAGAAAACTATGATTTGAACTCTGAAGATTCAGTTACTTTTATACCTACCCGTGATATCAGTGCGGGAGAAACAGTTCGAGTACCAAGTTTATCTTCTGGTGACTCAATTACATTGATTGCTAATCAAAATTATTATTTCGATGAAGAGTTATCGTATGATCCCTCTCTAACATCAAATGGTGTTAATTACGGTGTCAATCCTGCTACAGGAGAAACTGTTGAAATGGGATCTGATACGGTTATATTTAATGTAACTTGGGATACGGTTCGTGTTCAAGATCCATACCAATCATGGTTTCTTGTATATGTAAACGCTAACGGTGGGGAATTATGGGGAACAAGAAACGCTTTACGTTTATCAGTTACAGCACCACAATGGGTTTGCGTTGCTAAAGGTATTGGTGGCGGTCTTTTTGGAAATATCGATATCGAGTTTTCAAAAGATCTAGAACATTGTTATGTAAGCGGGAGCACGAATGGTGTTTGGAGAATTGATGGACTTGGTTCAGCTTACACCTCAGATCCGGCATTTGTAAGTAAAGTTGGATTTGTAGGAACAGGTGCTAATGCTACTGTACCAACTTACACTACTGCTACTAAAATCACATCAACGAACTATGAAGGTATTGCTGTGAATCCAAATGATGATGATGATTTATTGTTATTGGCAGGGTTTAGCGGATCCAATAAAAGAACATCTAATGCCTCTACTGCTGGTACAAATGGAATCTCTACGGTAAATTTAGGAAGTGTGGCAGGAGTTGCTTGTTATGATGGTATCATTGACGGTGTTGATTCCGATGTTCTTGTTCTAGGAACTTCCAACGGTGTTGTAATCTCTCAAAACGGTGGTGCGACCTTTACTAATTCTTCTGCAGGATTTGAAGGAACTCCAGTATATGAAGTACGACAATCTTGGAGAACATGGCAAGAAGGAAATGGAAGACCGGGAGAAATTTATATTGGTACTTTCGGCCGTGGAATTTGGAGTTCAACTACTTTCCTTGGGGTAGATGAATCTCAAACTGAATTAAACAAGAAAGAAGTATTTAAATTTAATTTAGTTCCTAATCCAACCAATTCTTCCACAGCTGTTTCTGTTAATTTAGATAACGCTACAGATGTTAATATTGAAGTATTTACTATAAATGGAACTAAAGTACATGCACTTTCTTTGAAAAACCTATCATCTGGAAAACATGACATTCAATTGGATGTTGATGGTTTAAAAACAGGTACTTATATTGTTAGGTTAGTTGCTGGGAATAAAACAGCTACTTCTAAGTTTATTAAGTTGTAATTCAATTTACACTCTAATTAAAACCGATCTTATGGTCGGTTTTTTTATTTATTTTATATTTATCAATCGCACTGTAAAAGTTCTTTTTATTGTAAATTTACCCTGCTAAAAAAATCTAAATGAAAAAATTGTTATTGTCATCCGCACTATTTGCTTTAAGCACTGCGGTTTTTGGGCAACGAAAAATCGATTTTATCGAATACGACCTGCCAAACGGAATGCACGTAATTTTGCATGAAGAACACGCCACACCAATTGTTGCCGTATCTGTTCTTTACCATGTTGGATCTAAAAATGAAGTACCCAACCGCACGGGGTTTGCTCACTTTTTTGAACATTTGCTATTTGAAGGAACTGTTAATATTGGACGCGGCGAATACAGTAAAATTGTTGAACGGAATGGAGGTACTTTAAACGCAAATACCTCTCAAGATCGTACTTTTTACTTTGAACTACTTCCTTCTAATAAATTAGAATTAGGGTTGTGGTTAGAAAGCGAAAGGTTATTACACGCAAAAGTGGATACTAAAGGAATTGAAACGCAACGATCAGTAGTGAAAGAAGAAAAAAGACAACGTGTTGACAATCAGCCGTATGCTTCTTTTATCACAGAAATGAGTAAGCGTATGTTTACTAATCACCCATATAATTGGGTTCCCATTGGAAGTATGGAACACTTAGATGCAGCTCAAGAAGAAGATTACGTAAATTTTTATAAGAATTATTATGTCCCTTCAAATGCAACATTATCCATTGCTGGTGATATTGATGTAGCTCAAACGAAAAAGTTAATTGATAGCTATTTTGCATCAATTCCTAAAGGACAGGCCTTGAATCTTTACAGAGATTTTATCAATTATTCTGATGTAGAATTTGAAAATAAATATAAAGTTGCGAAATCGAAATTCGACGCAAAACAATTTATGGCTTCTAAAAATCCAGAAGCAAAAAAGTTAATTGCTGATTTTCAAAACAAACCAATTGAGATCAAAAGAACTCAAAAAGATACTGAAGCACTTAAAGGGATAATCAAGGAAGAAATACAAGACAACATTCAACTTTCCGGATTATTCATGGGATATAAATTTCCAGAACAAACACATCCAGATAGCTATGCCCTTGAAATGTTAAATGACGTTTTGTCTGGTGGTAGTTCTTCTCGCATTAATAAAACAATTGTTGAGAAGAAACAAATGGCAAATTTTGCTTTTTCATTTAATTTCGGATTGGAAGATGCAGGAATGGGTATTTTTGCAGCAATTGCATCTAATGGAATTAGCTTGGATGATTTGCAAAAAGAATTTGATCAACAAATTGATCTGGTTAAAAATGAATTAATTTCTCAAGAAGAATTTGAAAAGGTTCGAAATAAATTTGAAAATGACCTTGTTTCATCCAATGCAACTATTTCAGGTATATCCGAAAATTTGGCTGATAATTATGTGTATTTCAAAAATGCTAATCGAGTGAATACGCAATTAAATGATTACATGAAAGTTACACGTGAAGATATTCAGCGTGTTGCCCAAAAATATTTCACACAAGATGCTAGAATCATCTTACATTATGTTCCAAAAGCAAAATAAGGAGAAATGAAAAAATTAATATTAACTACCATACTTTCGTTGCCACTATTTTTATCGGCACAAATTGACCGTTCTATTCAGCCAAAAGCTGGTAATGCTCCCATAATCAATATCAATGATTCGGAAGTGTTCACCTTAGAAAATGGTATCACCGTTATTCTATCTGAAAATCATAAAGTACCACGTGTTTCTTTCGACCTTGTTATGGGTTCAGATCCACGAATGGAAAATGATAAGGCTGGACTTGCTGACATGGCAGGATCGCTTATATTGTCAGGAACATCAAATAGAACAAAAGATCAATTAGATAAAGAGATTGACTACATTGGCGCAAATTTAACCGCTGATAAATCATCAATGACACTGTCTTGCTTAACAAAGCATATGAATACAGGACTAAGCTTAATGTCCGATGTTTTATTTAATGCTAATTTCCCAGAAAGTGAAGTTGAGCGCATCCGAAACCAAAATAAAGATGGATTAATCTCCATGAAATCGGATGGTTCAAGCATGGCCAATAATGCCACAGTAAAAATCAATTTTCCCAATCATCCGTTTGGTGAAGTGATGACAGAGGAGTCTTTATTGTCCATATCACGAGAGGAAATCATGGCTTATTATGCGGCTAATTTTACTCCAAATGGAAGTTACCTAGTTATTGTAGGTGATATTTCAAAGGAAGAAGCCATGAATGTCACTAAGAAATATTTTAGTTCTTGGAGCGGAAAACCAGCATTCAAGAATGATTTGGGATTTGGAAAAAAAGCAAAAGGAAATCAAGTTTACTTTGTTAAAAAACCAGGGGCTGTTCAATCAGTTGTTTATATTACTTTTCCAATTGAAATGAAATCCGGAGACAAAAATCAATTACCATTAAACGTGTTAAATGGTATACTTGGTGGAGGTGGTTTCGGTACGCGTCTGTTTCAAAATTTGCGAGAAGATAAAGCTTACACCTATGGATGTTACTCAACTGTTACGGTAACTGAAAATGGTTCTTGGATGTCAGCCGGTGGAAATTTCAGAAATGCAATAACCGATTCTGCGATCATAGAAATATTAAAAGAATTTGATGTTATTACAACTGAATTAGTGAAGGATGAAGAACTAAGTTTGACAAAATCCTCTATGAGTGGAAATTTTGGACGTTCATTAGAAAGACCTCAGACTATTGCTCGTTTTGCGTTAAACATTAAAAAAAATAATCTAGAATCAGATTATTACAAAACATATCTTCAACGATTAGATGCTGTTTCGAAAGAAGATGTTTTAGCCATGGCAAAAAAGTATTTCACTGCGAAAAACTGCAATATTATCGTTGTAGGGAATGAAGAAATCATTGGGAATTTAACCAAATTTGATAGCGATGGTAAAGTTGATTTGTTGGATCCATTTGGAAACCCTTTAAAAGAAGGTAAACCTGCTGATATCACAAAAGATGAACTTTATAATAATTATATTTCAGCTGTTACTCAAACTAAAAACGCTAAAGATTTGGCCAAGAAAATGAAAAAGTTAAAAAGCTATGAATCAAAAACAGAGCTTACCAATCCTCAAGTTCCTGCTCCATTTGTAATGATGAGTTACTGGACATCGCCAAAAGTGGAAGCTGAAAAAGTGGAAGGAATGGGAATGGTACTTCAAAAATCATATTCAGATGGTAAAAAAGGGTATACATTTTCACAAGGGAAAAGAACGGAAATGACAGAGGCAGAGGTTGCAAAAAAAGCAAAAACTGCCGGTGTATTTCCAGAATTATTTTACAAGGAAATGAACCTTACATTAACAGGAATTGAACTAATTGATGGTAAAGAAATGTATGTGGTGAAGCAAATGGACGATGAGGGTGAATCTTTTATTTACTTTAATAAATCTACCTTTCTAAAAGAGAAAATGGTTGCCATTCGTAAACAAGGCGAGGAAACAGTAGAGTCTTCTGTTACATTTGGAGATTATAAAGACGTTGGTGGATTTTTATTTCCTCATACAACTTCAATTGGAATGGGCCCTTTTACATTAAGTGGAAAAGTAACTTCTATCATTTTGAATAAAAAACCAGATTTAAGTTCCTTTAAATAATCCAATTATATAAATAGTATAAGGTCGAGAGTTTCTCGACCTTTTTTTTTGAGAATAAAACTCTTTAACTGTTCAGGCGGAATCCTATTCTCGGATATGATAATATCTGAAAATCAAACTATTTCTTTAATTAACTTTACTGTTGGCGCCTGTTTTTTACGTGTAGAGGGATTACCTAAAATTGCTACTATCATAAAACACATGTAGCATTGAATAAAGCTTAGAATTCTAATTTATTCATTACATCATCGGTAACATTTTCGGGTAAAGTAACTTTGAGTAGTGGTTCCGCCTCCATGGCTCGTTTAATAGCAAAATTAGCGTTTTCGTTTCTTGCCCAATTTCTTCTTGCCACGCCATTATTAACATCCCAATGAAGCATCATTTTCAAGTTTCGATCAGCAACTTCGCTGCCATCTAAAAGCATTCCAAACCCACCATTGATCACTTCTCCCCAGCCTACTCCACCTCCGTTGTGAATAGAAACCCACGTTGCTCCTCTAAAACTATCACCGATTACATTCTGAATAGCCATGTCTGCTGTAAATCTTGAACCATCGTATATATTAGAAGTTTCTCTGTAGGGCGAATCTGTTCCAGATACATCATGGTGATCACGACCTAAAACAACAGGTCCGATTTCTCCAGATGCAATAGCCTTATTGAACGCTTCGGCAATTTTCATTCTTCCCTCAGCGTCAGCATATAAAATTCGCGCTTGAGAACCAACCACTAATTTATTTTCTTGGGCTCCTTTGATCCATTGAATATTATCAGCCATTTGTTGTTGAATTTCGGATGGACTATTCGTCATCATTTCTTCAAGGACCTGACAAGCAATATCATCTGTTCGTTGAAGATCCTCTTTCTTTCCAGATGCACAAACCCATCGAAATGGACCAAAACCAAAATCAAAACACATTGGACCTAAAATATCTTGAATATAAGATGGATACTTAAAATCAATTTCATTTTCAGCCATAACATCAGCACCGGCTCTTGACGCTTCTAATAAAAAAGCATTCCCATAATCGAAAAAATACGTCCCTTTTGCCGTGTGTTTATTTATTGCTGCTGCGTGACGCCTCAAACTATCTTGGACAAAATCTTTAAATTTTTCAGGATCATTTGCCATCATTTTGTTAGACTCGTCCAATGAAAGTCCAACTGGATAATAACCACCTGCCCAAGGATTATGCAGGGAAGTTTGATCCGAGCCTAAATCAATGTAAATATCTTCTTGATCGAATTTCTCCCAAACATCAACAATATTCCCCAAATAGGCAATTGAAACAGTTTCCTTGGCCTCTTTTGCCAATTTCACTCTGGTCGATAACTCATCTAAATCTGTAATAATTTCATCAACCCAACCTTGTGAGTGTCTCGTTTGTGCCGCTTTTGGATTAACTTCTGCCGTTACAGAAATTACACCCGCAATATTTCCTGCTTTTGGTTGAGCTCCTGACATTCCACCCAATCCTGCGGTAATAAACAACTTACCTTTTATATCATCTCTATTCTTCGCAATTCTACGGACAGCATTTAATACCGTTATGGTTGTTCCGTGAACGATTCCTTGCGGGCCAATATACATGTAAGACCCAGCTGTCATTTGACCGTATTGGGTTACACCTAAAGCATTGAATTTTTCCCAATCATCTGGTTTGGAGTAATTTGGAATCATCATACCATTTGTAACCACTACCCTTGGTGCATTCTTATGCGATGGAAACAATCCCATGGGATGTCCGGAATACATTACCAACGTTTGTTCATCAGTCATTTCTGACAAATATTTCATAGTTAGTCGGTATTGAATCCAATTTTGAAATACGGCTCCATTTCCTCCATACGTTATTAATTCATGAGGATGTTGAGCAACAGCATAATCCAAATTGTTTTGAATCATTAACATGATCGCTTTTGCTTGCATTGAATTACCCGGATATTCCTCTATTGGTCTAGCATACATTTCATAATCAGGCCTATACCGATACATATAAATACGGCCAAATTCATTCAATTCCTTCAAAAATTCAGGAGCTAAAATCATATGCTGATCGCTCGAAAAATAACGCAAAGCATTCCTTAACGCTAATTTTTTCTCGTCTTTAGAAAGAATTTCTTTTCGCTTGGGTGCGTGATTTATTTCGGTGTCGTACCGTTTAATTGTAGGTATTTCATTCGGAATCCCTTGTTTTATATCTGCTTGAAATTGTTCTAATGTCATGTTAAATCTTTTTACAAAAGTAGAGTTATTCTTATTTCTAACAGTATTCCTTAAAAAGAGTTCAAGAGAATCCTTTTAAATTCATTGACTCCCGCAACAGCATTCGCACCTATTAAATTGAAATCGGCTGGTAAATCAAAAGAATCAACATTAGGATCAATCACAAACTTAATCGCATTTACGGGAACTACATGAACCAGCCCTGCTGCCGGGTATACTTGAAGGGATGTGCCAATTACTACAAAATAATCAGCTTCCTTAATAATGTTGATGGCACCATCCATCGCAGGGACTAATTCTCCAAACCAAACAACATGTGGTCTAAGTCTAAACCCTTCCTCGCACAGATCACTTTTAGTTAGCTTCCAACCTTCGATCGAGTAATATTTTTTTTCTTGATTGGGTCCTGATGATTTGGCTAATCGAATATTTCCATGCAAATGCAATACATTATTTGATCCTGCACGCTCGTGTAAATCGTCAATGTTTTGAGTTATAATCGACACTTCAAAGTGTTTTTCTAGCTCAGAAATAATATAATGTGCTTCATTGGGCGCGGTTTCAATGATTTGTTTCCTACGTTGGTTGTAAAAATCTGTAACCAAATTAGGATTTATTTCCCATGCCTTTGGGGTGGCTACATCTTCAATCTTATACTGTTCCCACAAACCACCTGAATCTCGAAAAGTGCCAATTCCACTTTCTGCACTCATTCCGGCTCCAGAAAAAAAAACAATCTTTTTTCGCATATTTAAAACTTTGTGTTAAATTTACCTAAACTAAATTTTTTAACATGAAAAAACTTATACTTAGTGCAGCTATTCTAGCTGGTTTTGGGTCGTTTCAAGCTCAAACTCCTGTTGGAACTGTTGTAAACAATTTTACATTGACTGATATCAATGGAACTTCTCACGATTTATTTTCCTACCTAGACGCAGGAAAAATGGTTGTTATTGATGTTTCTGCTACCTGGTGTGGACCTTGTTGGTCTTACCATGGCACAGATGCCTTAAACAGCTTTTACAATGCCCATGGGCCAAGTTCTACTGCAAATGATGCAATGGTGTTTTTTGTTGAAGGTGACCCATCAACAAATTCAGCAGATTTGAATGGAACAGGAGCTAACACACAAGGTGACTGGGTTACTGGAGAAAACATGCCGATTATCGACTTAGTTACTGCAGCTTCATTTGAGAACTCAGGATTGGACATTGCTTATTTTCCTGTAATGTATGTTATTTGCCCTAATCGTACGATTCTTCAATCAGGTGTTGCTGGTTCAATCGGTACTTTAGCAAACTTGAACAGTTATATTGGTGACTGTCCAGCGCCAGCATCTCAAGCGGTTGATGTTGCTGCATTATCGTATAAAGGAGATCTAATTCATTGTGAAGGTGCATACACTCCGAAAGTACAAATTCAAAACAATGGAACTACAGCATTAACTTCTGCAACTATTACGATTACTCAAGGTGGTAATACAGTTTCAACTGGAACTTATTCAGGAAGTTTAGCTACATATGGTGTTGCTACTGTTAATTGTACAGCAATAACAAACTTTACAGGTGGTGCTCTTGCAGTAACAGTGACAGCAAATGGAGATGCTTCTGCAACAAATAACAACCTAAATATCACAGTTGCAGGTGCTTCTAACGCGGCTTCTCAAATAGTTTATGTAAACATCACTACAGATGCATACGGTTCTGAAACTACTTGGAAATTGAAAAACAGTGCTGGAACAGTTGTTTCTCAAGGTGGTCCTTGGACTGATTTAACTGCAGCTGGTCAAACAGTTCAAACTCCTGTTGCTGCAACATTAAACCCTTCTCAATGTTATACTTTTGAAATCCTTGATTCTTATGGTGATGGAATTTGTTGTTCATATGGAAATGGAGCTTATTCAGTTACTGATGCAAATGGAACAGTTTTAGTTTCAGGTGGTGAATTTACTGATTCTGATAAAGGAGTATTCAAAACAGGAGTTGCTTCTGTTGATGAATTAAATACAATCGCATTGAATGTATATCCTAACCCTGCAACGGATGCAGTTAATGTTTCTTTTGAAGCGGCTAACACAGATTATTCAATTTCATTAATGGATTTGCAAGGTCGTGTTATTACTTCTCAAGAATTGACTAACGCTACAGGAACACAATTAATTTCTTTTGCTACAACATCTGTTGCTAAAGGAAGCTACATTGTTTCTATCAAATCAAACGGAATGGTTACTACTGCTAACGTAGTTATCAAATAATTGATAAACCTTTTTTAAGAACGCCTTCGGAAACGGAGGCGTTTTTTTTTATGTGAAAATTTTACGGAATGTCAAGTTTACCCTCGGTAAATGGACTGATTTATCTTTTGGCAATTGATGTTTCCAAAAGCGTTGACTGCCCTGCAACATACATAACAAACTACCATGTTCTAAGGTGAGTTTTATCCTCTTTTTTGAATGGATATGTTGCATTTCAAAAATTCGCTCGGCACCTAAACTAACAGACGCAATTAAGGGATCGCTTCCCAATTCTTTTTCATTATCTGCATGCCAACCATTACTATCTTGGCCATCGCGATAAAGATTCACTAGGATTGCATTAAAATCTAATTGAGAAACACTCTCAACGCGCGTTTTCAATTCATTTAGCTCATGAGTTATTCGCTGAGTGTTCAACTTTTGTCCTGAATAAGAATAGGATAAATTTCCGTCAGCAAAAAATGCTTCCAACCGTGGCTTCTTAAACGTTTTTCCGAAAAGCTTGATTTCGCCTGATTGAAATGAAATAGTAGAATTGAGATTTTCGAACCAAAAATCAGCCTCGTTATTATCTAAAAATTGAGGAAAATAAAGTAAAATTGTATCTTCTAATTCTAATTTTTGAAATTCACCT
>CAIUSK010000476.1 GCA_903901805.1 uncultured Flavobacteriales bacterium | reverse complement strand
ACTGCTGGAACACTTCCGGAAATAACCAATTGACCCGGACAATTATAATTTGCAGGAACAACAATACCTTCAATGTTGGCACAAATTTGTTCTACAACCTCATCCTCCAACCCTAAAATTGCGGCCATTGTGGACGGTTGAATTTCACACGCTTTTTGCATGGCCATAGCGCGCTGAGCCACTAGTTTTAATCCATCTTCAAAAGAAATACATTTGTTAGCTACCAAAGAAGAAAACTCTCCCAAGGAATGACCTGCAACCATATCTGGTAAAAATGAGGACCCTAAACAAGTTGCCAAAATGGTGGAATGGAGAAATATAGCCGGCTGCGTAACTTTTGTTTGTTTCAATTCTTCATCGCTTCCTTCAAACATTATTTTCATTATATCAAATCCCATTATTTCATTTGCTTGATGAAATAATTCTTTCGCTTGTTGCGAATTGTCATAAAGATCTCTGCCCATTCCTGAAAATTGAGCGCCTTGACCTGGAAAAACATATGCTTTCATACTCGTTTATTTTGCTAGATTAATTTATATTTCTACAACGAAATCTCTTCTTCGTTGAACCGTATATTATATAGTTCTAATTCAGATAATATGGGTTCGTAAACTTCTTTTCTTATGGGTAGAGTAACTCCTTTTTCTTTTAAGTCACCGTTCAAAATCATTTTTGCAGCAATCGCAACGGGAAGTCCCACCGTGTTGGACATGGAGGTATAGGTTTGATCTTCTCCCAGATTAATCATCGAAGAGGTGATTTTATGTTGACTTCCATTCAATGAATAAACAAATTCATGATACATTACCAACATATCTTTATCTCCCTCTTGCAAGGAAAGATGGGCAACCATCAGTTTTTCTAATAACTGAGCAGGTGTCGCATTCGGAAAACCAAAGGATTCATCTTTATCAAAAATACCGAGTGATTCAAATTGCTCGTACAAGTACATGCGGTCTTCCCGCAAAAATAATTTAAATTTATCTTCAACTGAAATACCTGTATTATAAGGCAAAAAGGCATTTAAGAAAGATCTTGGGGTTAGCGTTTCAGAATCTGTCATTCGATATGTATCATCCGTCATTCCAAGTTCGATAAAAACGTGGAAACCTTTGCAAAAATTAGGGCGTCGCAACGTTCCGCGGTATAATGTTGGAATGGTATCTAACCCATACGTTTTTCGATAGGACAAAGAATCACGATTGGGATAACCTTCAAATTCTCCATAATTCGGAATAGTAATTTTATCTAAGCGATCAAATAATCGATTGTATGGAATGTATTTGTATTCGCCGTTATCAATAAACATGGCCGCACCACCTTGTCCGGCAAGGATTACATTCCGTGGATTCCAAGTGAATTTATAATGCCAAGGATTATTATCACTTTCTGGAGCGATTAATCCACCACAAAACGATTTAAAACTTTCAACAATTCCGCCTTTACTTTGAATAGCATGAATAATTTTCATGGCGCTCATGTGATCAATTCCAGGATCGACACCAATTTCATTCATAATCACAATATTCGCATGCCGAGCCTGAGCATCCAAGGCACGCATTTCCGGTGAAATATAAGATGGTGTTATTAAATTTACGCGTAAATCAATACAATCTTTGGCAACATCCACATGAAATCTTGCTGGCAACATGGAAATAACAAGGTCTGAATGACCAATTACAGGACGGCGCTCTTGAGCATCCAATGCATTGAAAGATAAAGCTTCGGCAAACTTGGTTTTGCCTATTTTACGTTTTACCAACGCAATGTCTTTGTCGACGATTTTAAGGTACCAATTATTTTCTTCGGCGCGCTCTAGTAAATATCGTATCATGGAGGAAGCCGAAAGCCCCGCTCCTAAGATTAAAATTGTTTTCATAGAACAAAGTTACGAATGCTCTTGAATCATTGGGCGAATTGCAGCAAATAATGCTTCTTCATCCCATGGTTTAGAAATAAATGAGGCAAGTAAGTTTTCAGATTTTAATTCATCGACAGATACTTGGTTTGCCTGACCAGAAAGCATAACACAATTCAAGGTAGGATATTTGAGTTTAAGCGAGCGTATTAATTGAGCTCCAGTCATTTTTGGCATTTGATAATCTACCATTACAAAAATTACATCAATGTGCTCATTCATTAAGTCTCCAATTCCCTCCAAAGCTTTATTTGGATCTGTAAAATACTCCAGTAAAGTAAATTTCTGGTCAATAACCTTACTTAGTTGAAAACCAAGCATTTGCAAGATGTAAGGATCATCATCAACGCAAACTACAGCGTATTTTAACTCATTCATATCTGAAAGGTAATAATAAATTTAGTTTTATCAACATCAGATGTAACACTTATATCAGCATTATGTTCTTCTGTAATGTTTTTTACTATACTTAATCCCAATCCTGAGCCACTTTTTTTACCTTTAGTTGTATAAAACTTATTAAACATGTTTTCCAAAACAACAGCTGGAATTTGTGGACCATTATTCTCAAAAATCACAGATAATGTTTCAGTTGTCTTTTCAGCAAATATCCCTAGGTAGCGTTTCTCTTGGTCCTCCATGGCCTCCAAGGCGTTTTTGACTAGATTGGACCACAACTGAAATAATTTAATTTCAAATCCATACAATTCGATCGATTCATCAATTTTGAACTGCAGATCTACTTCTTTTTTTAATTCGTAATTAAAAATACCCAAGACGGTAGATAAATTATCTTTTAAATTAAAAACACGTTTTTCTTGCTGGTTTTCTCCTTTTATAAACGCACGAACATCTTGCACAACTTTTACCGCTTTATCACTCGAGTTTTTTATGGAGGCAAGTTGACTAAAAACCATTTGAAGCTGGTAAAGAACCTCTAAATTCTCTATCCTATTTTCAGTTTCAATCAAATACTTAATCTCAAATATATCTTCTTTACTAACCCGAGCCTTGACTAATAAATCAGCCATTTTTTCTCGTTCAGCTGGCTCTAATACATGATTTTCAGTTAAAAACTGAATCATATCCACTTTTTCGCGGCGAAGTTGTAATCCACCAACAAACATTTCTACTTGATTGGTTTGAATACGTTTTAAAATACGGCTTAATTGATTTTCAGTAAGCAACAAGATCTTTTTCGTAAAAATCGTTTCCACAATAGATCGAACATTATCTGAACCTACTTTAATTGTACTTAACGGCGTATTCAAATCATGAGCAATACCAGCGGAAATCTCTCCAATTGTTGCCATTTTCTCTTGTTCAACAATACTCATTGATAAATCGAGGTTCTTCTTGGT
>CAIUSK010000475.1 GCA_903901805.1 uncultured Flavobacteriales bacterium | reverse complement strand
GCAGACCCAACTGTACTTTTCCCAGAAAGCCCAAACACAACAATTCTGAATACCTCTATTGGAGGAGATTTCTACATTTGGAACATGGGCGTGGGTGATCCTGACGAAATGTATTTTGAACCAGGTGACTATGAATTTCCCGCCAATATTGCAGATACATTTATGATTACACTATATGCCGTAACAACCGAAGGTTGTGCCGATACAGCATATCAGCAAATCCTATTTAACAACGATCCATTCTACTACATTCCAAATACCTTTATCCCTGATGGGGACAACACAAATGATGTGTGGCTACCCATTTTTTCGAATTTAGACAATATTAAAAAATATAGGGTTCAAGTATTTAATCGATGGGGTGAACTCGTTTTTGAAACGACAGATCCTTCCAAAGGATGGGATGGCAACTACAAAGGCAATAATTGTCAAGACGGCACCTATACCTGGAAAATGCAATTTACTTGGTATGATTACCGGGTATATGACAAGGCCGGGCATGTTAACCTTCTACGGTAATTCTAAATTGGTGTCAGTTGAACTTAAATCACACCTTTTTCAACCCTACTCGTTTTCTTGCGGCATCCACTTCTAGCACTTGAACTTGAACATGTTCATGCAAGGCAATAAACTTGGCGGGATCTTCAACATACACGTCAGCTAAGTTTGATTTATGAATTAACCCATTTTCCTTGATTCCAATATTAACAAAAGCTCCAAACGCAGTTACATTGGTGACAATTCCTGGTAAAATCATTCCATTACGTAAATCATCAATAGTTCGAATAGTTGAATCAAACTCCAATACTTTCGCTTTTTTTCTCGGATCTCTTCCCGGTTTTTTTAATTCCTTTACTAAATCATCAAAAGTGAAACTATCCAATTCAGGAAAATCCGTCTTATTCAGTTGCCCAACCAAGGATTCATTTCCAATAAGTTCTTTTACTTCGACTTTAAGATTCTTTGCCATTTTTACTACAACCGAATAAGATTCGGGATGAACAGCCGAATTATCTAATGGATTTTCTGAATTTCGGACACGCAAAAACCCTGTTGCTTGCTCATATGCTTTATCTCCTAAACGCTTCACTTTTTTAAGTTCTTCACGTGATTGAAAAGGTCCATTTTCCGCCCGATACGCAACAATATTCTCTGCCAACGCCGGACCCAATCCGGAAACATAACTCAATAAATAAGGTGATGCGGTGTTTAAATCCACTCCAACCGCATTCACGCAAGAAATAACCACATCATCTAGGCCATTTTTCAATAATGTTTGATTTACCTCATGCTGGTACTGCCCTACTCCAATTGACTTAGGATCAATTTTAACTAATTCAGCTAAAGGATCCATTAATCGTCGACCAATGGAAACTGAACCGCGAACAGTGACATCAAAATGTGGAAATTCCTTTCTCGCAATTGAACTGGCAGAGTAAATAGAAGCCCCATCTTCTCGAACCACAAAAACTTCCAAATCACGATCAAATCGAATATGTTTCACCAAATTTTCTGTTTCTCTTCCTGCTGTTCCATCGCCAATCGCAATCGCATCAATTTTATATGCCTGGACCCATTGAGCCAATTTGGATTTCGCAGCGGAACTCTCATTTTGAGGGGCATGGGGATAAATAGTTTGATTCATTAATAATTCACCAGATTCATCCAAACAGACCACTTTGCACCCCGTTCTAAATCCTGGATCTATCGCAAGAATTCTTTTCGATCCCAGAGGTGGAGCCAATAACAATTGACGTAGATTGGTAGAGAAAACTTTAATTGCTTCTCTATCCGCTTTCTCTTTTGCTTCATTTAAAACATCATTCTCCAATGATGGACTAATTAACCGCTTAAAAGATTCCTTGCATGCCGCTAAAACAATTTGAGCGCATGCATCGTTTCCTTTCACAAAATACCGTTCCAAAATTTCAAGTGCTTCCGTTGAATCAGGCTGACTTTTAAGAGAAATATATCCTTCTCTTTCTGCTCTAATTAAAGCTAATAAACGATGTGAAGCGCATCGATTTATTGACTCTGAAAAATCAAAATAATCACGGTATTTGGCAGCCTCTTCCTCTTTTCCTTTAACTAATTTGGATACTAAAACTGATTTTCGTTGAAACAATTGACGCAATCGAGACCGTATTTGTAAATTTTCATTCATCCACTCTGCCATAATATCCTTTGCACCAGAAATAGCTGATTGTACATCCTCAACCTCACCTTTAACAAACTTTTCTGCCATAAACTCTGGATCACCACCACGTTGTGAAATAATCATCTTGGCTAATGGTTCTAAGCCTAATTTTTTAGCCTTTTCGCCTTTTGTCACTTTTTTTTGCTTGAAGGGCAAGTACAAATCTTCTAATATAACCGAATCAAAACAATTTTCTATTTTCTCCCGCAATTCATTCGTTAATTTCTCCTGTTCATTAATGGCAGTTAGTATCGTTTGCTGCCGAGCAATTAACTCATCAAATTTCTTGGCGTTATCTCGAATTAAAGCAATCTCCACCTCATCCAATCCATTTGTCATTTCCTTGCGGTAACGAGCAATGAATGGTATTGTTGATCCCTCATCTAATAATTTTAATGTATTAATAATCGATTTTGGTTGTAAGCCCGAATTTGATTGAATATAATCCTGTTTTTGCATATGCAAATCTCGCAATTCCCGGGACTTATAGCAAGAATAATGCATCGTTTTTACTAGAAAATATGGAAACAATAATTACATTTTCTGATTAAATTATAACTTTACAATTCACAAATCAAAAATGGAAATTATAATAACCTGTTTTATTCTTGCATTACTCTTTGGATTATTATTTCGTAAAAAAGGAGATGGTTTTTTAGATACAATTCAATCTGGATGCTGGATTTTAGTTGTTTTAGGATTAATAATTATTGGTTATTTCATTTACAACGGGAGTAAATAAATTTAAAATGTACGTAGTTATTCATCCTATTTCTTCTTCCAAAACAATTTCTTGGGCAAGCGGAACAAGCACTGAACTTTTTGTTTTTCCGCCAGAAGGCAATTTTCAGACAAGAGCATTTGATTTCCGTATCAGTACTGCAACGGTTGAAGCTGAAGAAACTAATTTTTCTGACTTTACTGGGTTAACTCGTATCTTGTTAATTCTCAAAGGAAAGTTAACCTTGATACATGAAGGAAGATATTCTAAAGAATTAGACACATTTGATCAGGATAGATTTGATGGTTCATGGAATACAAGCAGTAAAGGAAAGGTGCAAGACTTCAATATAATGTTCAATGAAAACTATGATGCAAGCGTATTAAATTTCACTCTTCAAGCGAATAAAAGTCTTGAAATTGCATTAGATGAAAGTAAAACTTTCCTTTTTATTTTTAATGGCAAATTTGAAATTAATGGTCAACTTGTTTCTGCCGGTGACTTGATTGAATTTCAAAATGATTATCCAGAAAAAATGAATCTTTTTTGCATCGAATCCGGAAATATCATTGAAACAAGAATTGAAAGAATTTAAATCTATGCTTATACAATTAGACTTTGACGGAACTGTCGTTGAATTTGATTATCCCAAAATCGGATTATTGAATCCGGGATCAATTGAGGTAATTGATAAACTTAGAAAAGCCGGGCATGATATCGTATTAAATACATACCGCGCTGACTTAAATGATGGTACATTAGAAGACGCTCATGCCTTTTTGAAAGAAATTGGAATTTTCCCTAATAAGGATCGAATTCCAACCAATGAGAAAAAAGTAAAATCTCCCGCTTGGGATTTAACTAAATTCATGGAAGACAACATTTTATTTATTGATGATGACACCGAAAACATTCCCCTAAGACCATGTATTGGCTGTCATTTATTGATGGTTGATTGGCTAGAATTGGACAAGCAGTTTAGGGAAAAGGGAATTTATTAAAACAAAAAAAATCCCGATTGTATTTCACAACCGGGATTCTATCATCTAAAATCTTTTACTTTTTGATAAAATGTGCTTTCTCTCCATTTACCTCAAGCACATACATTCCTTGATTTAAATCACTTACATTCAAGATATTCTCATTCGATTGGAATAGTAATTTTCCTGTCAAGTCAAAAATACGCTTAACTCCCTCCTTAGCAACATGCAATTCATCTACAGTAGGGTTTGGATAGATCGAAAAAGACTCATTAGTTTCTGAAACACCTGCTGTTGAACGCACATCAAAAACGACTGTTCCTGGAGAAACGCCCGCGTCAAAATTACTAATCTCATTGTTTTGTGTATCAAATAAATGAACTTTACCAAAAGAGAAAAAATCTGTTTCACTTGCATACAAATTCCCTGAAACCGGTTCTTGAGCTAATTCATAATAATTGGTGGTATGTCCACTAATTGGACCAACATTATTCATCATATTAATATCAAATTCGTTCAAATTCGTTTCCATTGAAATTTGATACACCAATTTATCATCACGTAAGGCCGATGTTCCACAACCAGTTGATGCAGTTGCCAAATTCACTGTAGAATTAGACGTTCCATCCAATGCTATTTTTGAAACAGATGCACCCGACCAGTCCTTGTTATTAACCGAATAAAGGAATGAACCCACTTTTAATAAATTATCCGGGTTTTTTCCTTCTGGGCCCAAATCTATTTCATTTCCATAGCTCAAAGAATTCAAATCTAATTTTCCAATGATGCCTTTTTCATTCCCCCATTCGTATCCATTGTTTACTGCGATAAAAGCATTTGAACCATCTACAACTACATTCTGTGTTGCCCATTTTGGACCTTGTACTGTATCGATAGCAGAAATTAAAGTCATTGTTGTAGCATCATACACGTGTAAATATGAGTCATACGTCGTCAAATACTCACCACGAGTAGCAATCAATTTATTTTGGTAAATACCTAGATTTCTAACTCCAGGGCAAGAAACAGATGAAATTTCCTGGTGCGTATTCAAATCCATTTTAAAAATCTTGGAATCAGCAGCAACGAAATAATAATTTCCATCGATCAGCACATCAGAACCGAAACGCATTCCTTCCAAGGTATCTACCACTTGATAAATTTGTGTGGCAGGATTGTAACTACCAACAGTTACTGGAACTAAGATTTCATTCGTTTGATAATCAAAGTAACCTTCATTCAAAATAATTGCTTGATGTACATAATTTTGTGCCTGTACTAGCGTAGAAAAGCCGAAGCCAATTGTAAATAAAACCTTTTTCATTCGTTCTGTTTTAAACGGTTAATAAATAAACTAAAAAACATGAAGAAGAAAAAAGAGGGCAAGGCATGGGTGCAACTCTCCCACAACCGAGTCCGACTTTAATCTGAAGTCTTCTCTCCGCTCATTGGCAAGTCTTCTGGCTCACACCAACGCTAGTTACCTTCCCGTTTTCACAGTGGTTATCAACCGCTTACAGTGCTTACAGCTGCAGATACAGCTCCGGATTTACACCGGATTCCTTATTAATTCCAACTCAATGGAAACCAAAGAACGTGACAAAAATACAACTTTTTTTCATTTACGGTTATCTATAATTAAATAATATATCGTAATATTGCAATATATAAATACAAATGGGCGTATCAAAAACAAGTAGCTATACAGAAATTCAGATTGAAACAGCCAATCGGTTAAAAGCGCTAGGACATCCAGCCAGAATAGCTATCGTCCAATTTTTACTCAATCAAAAAGAATGTATTTGCAATGATATTGTTAACGAATTACCCCTTGCACAACCAACAATTTCTCAACATTTAAAAGAGTTAAAAAACGCTGGAATCATTCAAGGTACCATTGAAGGAAAAGCCATATGTTATTGCATTAATCCAAAAGTTATCAAAGATTTAGTAAGCTTTTTCAATTCAATTTTATCGAATTTACACCCTGAAGATCAATGCTGTTAATAACAATTAAAACAAAAAATCATGAAACTACACCAATTTAAAGAAATTTTAACCGACATCAATTCTATTAGATTTCAGTTACCCAATGGAAAGCTTGTACCCATTCACTTTCATGTTACAGAAGTTGGGGTAACCAAAAAAAATTACATCGATTGCGGAGGTAAGATCCGGGAGGAGCAGGTAATAAATTTTCAATTATGGGAAGCTGATGATTTTGATCATCGCATAGCACCACAGAAACTAAAATCGATTGTTGAATTGGCAGAGAAAGCCTTGCATTTACCAGATACTGAAATTGAAGTAGAATATCAAAGTGAAACCATTGGGAAATACGGCCTAGAATTTAATGGGATTACATTTTTGCTAACGAATAAGCAAACGGCCTGTTTAGCAGAAGATTCATGCGGCATTCCTTCCCAAAAACAAAAAGTGAATCTCTCGGAATTACAAACTAAAAATAGATGTTGCGATCCAAAAAGCGGATGTTGTTAAAATAATGCTATGAATAATAAAATTAATTCCCTATGCGAATCATTGAGCACTCAATTTGATTCAATCCCTGAAAAAAGAAAGGAAATATTAGAGAAAATAACTGCTTACATTCAGCAAAGAAAAGACTCGAATAAGCCTATTTCCTTAGTTTATATCTGCACGCACAACGCAAGAAGAAGTTTTTTTGGTCAGATTTGGGCACAGTCTGCAGCACATTTTTATGGGATAGATAATTGCACAACATACTCAGGAGGAATGGAAGTTACACGATGTCATCCGAATGCTATCAATGCATTACAAAATCAAGGATTTGAGGCACATAGCAGCTCCGATTCAACTAATCCATTGTATGAGATAAATTATGGGGGAAAGGATAATCTGCTTTGTTTCTCCAAGCTTTTTAATGATTCAAGGAATCCAGCACAGG
>CAIUSK010000474.1 GCA_903901805.1 uncultured Flavobacteriales bacterium | reverse complement strand
ATCAACCGTTCTTTTTTGCTGTGTCAATGTAAATAAAGGATGAGCCGCGCGATAGGTGTCCCACAAGGAAAAAACGGTAAATTGCTGTTGACCTTTTGATAGATCATGCAAATAATTATCCCTGCCGCGGTATTTGTTTCCATATACGTCTGTGAAAAGATTAGGTGCTAGAAAACTGTGGTAAAGTGCTGTGTAAAAAATAGTTGCTTTTTCTTTGTCTTCTAATGAGATTTTTATTTTACCCAATTCAGTGTTCCATTTTTTTGTTGTGCTTGCTCGGGTTTCATCTAGATTCCATGAAGTAATTTCTGATGTTAAATTGGTTTTGGCTCCTTCGCAACTTGTGGCTGAAATTCCAACGCGTATTTTGATGAGGTCTACGTTTTTTGCAAATTCCAACAATAATTTATGTTGACCGTTCTTGGTAATTAATTTTGCTTTTTTGTAGGGTATTGAGGTTTCTAAATGAAAGTAAAAATGTTGGTTGCTTGCCCAGCTTTCAGAAATGCGTGACCCTTGAATAGTGGTGTTATTGAGCTGATTAATGGAATAGTTCAATAATTTGTCCCGATGGTCTAAGTCAATTAAAACAAATCGTTTTTCTTTTTTAGTTAAAAAGGAATATTCGTGCATGCCTGCTCGCTCGGTTGTGGCAAGCCTCACCTTGATATTGGGATCTTTCAATACTACTTCATAATACCCGGGACTTGCTTTTTCGGTTGAATGGGAGAAAACAGATCCGTAACCGCTTTTGGATAAATACCCTGGGGTAGTTTTTGCTTTTTTAGATTGGGGAACGAGCAGCAAATCACAGTAATCGGGAACGCCCGTACCGCTCAAATGCGTATGTGAAAAACCATAAATAATGGAATCGCTGTAATGATATCCTGAACAACCATCCCAACCATCGTAGCGCGTGTCCGGACTTAATTGAATCATGCCAAATGGGGCAGAGGCTCCCGGAAAAGTATGCCCGTGTCCACCAGTACCGATGAATGGATCAACAAAAACAGAAGGTGAGTAACTGGAAGATGAATTTCCAAAAAATATGGCTTGTGCGCTATCCGCGTTTGATTTGAGTTTATTGATAACCGGATCTTGAGCAAGAATAGTTTCCTGCAAACCGAGCAGTAGTACAAGCGCAACGTATGGGTAAAATTTCATTCGGTATTATTTGATTTCCAAAAATACAATAATCGAACGATTTTACCATTCGTTCAATCGATGAGCTTAAACCGCTACGTCAAATTCGCGCAAGGCATCATTCAAAGATGTTTTGATATCGGTAGATTCTTTTCGTTTTCCAATAATCAAAGCACAAGGTACTTGATATTCGCCTGCAGGGAACGATTTTGGTATAGAGCCAGGAATTACCACACTTCTTTCAGGAACATACCCTCGGTATTCAACCGGTTCAGGACCTGAAACATCAATAATTTTAGTAGATTTTGTCAATACCACATTAGCTCCAAGAACAGCTTGTTTTCCGACACGCACACCTTCAACTACGATAGCACGCGAACCAATAAATGCATCATCTTCAATGATAACGGGTGCTGCTTGAAGCGGTTCCAGAACACCACCAATTCCAACTCCACCGCTCAGATGGACGTTTTTACCAATTTGCGCACACGATCCAACGGTTGCCCAGGTATCCACCATAGTTCCCGAATCGACATACGCACCAATATTCACATACGAAGGCATCATGATCACCCCAGGCGCAATGAACGAACCGTAGCGCGCAATTCCATGAGGAACAACACGAACACCTAGAGCAGCATATCCTTTTTTGAGTGCCATTTTATCGTGGAATTCGAAAGGACCAACTTCAATCGTTTCCATTTTTCGAATCGGAAAATACATCACAACCGCTTTTTTCACCCATTCATTTACGATCCAATCTCCAGAATCAGTTGGTTCCGCCACACGAATAATTCCTTTGTCTAACTCTTCAATGACGTGATTGATTGCCTCAACTGTCTGATTTTCTTTTAGTAACTCGCGGTTTTCCCAGGCTGCCTCAATAATTGATCTCATGTAAATTCTTTTTACAAATATAGTCACTAAAAAAAAGCAACAATTTTTTTTTGATTGCTTTTGGAAATAAAAAGTTTTATTATATTTGCACTCTCAATTTTTGAGAAACATATTCCTCCTTAGCTCAGCTGGTTAGAGCATCTGACT
>CAIUSK010000473.1 GCA_903901805.1 uncultured Flavobacteriales bacterium | reverse complement strand
TCTTATAGGTGTTTGCATCCAGGCCCATCGAAGCCGCCATTTCGAGTGCTTTTGCATCTGCTGTTAATTTTCCCATAGCGCTTCCAACAAACACGAAAGCGATTAAACCGGTTAGTGACCAGTAAATTATTTTTGTTGTTTTATCTGACATTTAGTTAGTGTTAAGTAGTGGTTTTTATTTTGACTTGATAAAATTGAAATTTAGGTTGAAGGATACTTCATCAGCAACAACGCCTTTTGCACCGTTCACTTGAAAATCGGATCGTTTTAATTTTCCGTTGATTGTAAATCCTGCGCGTTCATTGCCATAATTATCTTTCGCTTCTCCTCCGTATGTAACCACAAAAGTCATTTTTTTAGTGATTCCGTGCATGGTCATATTTCCTTCCAATTTAAATGAGTTTTTCCCTGCTTTTTTGAATGAAGTACTGCTGAAGGTCATTGTTTTGAAATTAGCAACATCAAAGAAATCAGCTGATTTTAAATGATTATCTCGGGCTTCAATTTCCGTATTGATACTGGCTACATCCACAGAGAATTCAAATTTTGAATCTGTAAAGTCAGCAGTTTTGCTTTCCAATGTTCCTTCATATTTTTTAAACTGACCCGTAACTTGAGAAATTCCAAGGTAACCAACACTAAAATTAATGGAAGAATGCACGGGGTCGCAATTCCACTTGGTTTGAGCATGATAAAAAGTTGTAGAAGCTACCAGAACGATTGATAAAAGAAGTGTTTTCATATTGATATATTTTTTAGACCACAAAGATGCTGTTAATTACTACCTAAAATATAGTTGTTACCTGTGGGTAAGTGGTTACCTAAAAGTAATTCATTTGCTCTAATTTAGCAGTATGAATCAAAAAGATCAAGTTTGTCAGCAAAAATTGATGGCCTCACGGGATGCATTAGAAGTCATTCAGGGTAAGTGGCGCATTCCAATTATTATTGCATTAACACACGGAAACAAACGATTTGGCGATATACAACGTGACATTATTGATATATCTCCAAAAATGTTATCCCAAGAATTAAAAGCCTTGGAAACCAATAAAATTATTACCCGGACATTGTTTGATAGCATGCCTGTAACGGTTGAATATGCCCTAACTCCGCTGGGACATTCCATGAAAAATTTGTTGGATGAGGTTTTGAATTGGGGCATCCATTTTCGAAATGAGGTAATTGGAAAATAAAGGGTGGATTTTATTTAAAAAAAGAATTGAAATTCTATCAAATCACGGACACATCTTATTATAGTCTGTTACAGCTTCCTCAAAAGTGCAAGTTTGATATTTAGGGTTAGCAAAGTACTCCTTTTTATATTGCTCACATTCAAACATAAATTTTCTTATTGATTTCAAAGCTTTAATTCCTTTTAGCCCAGAAACTTCATAAACCTTTCCATCTGGCATGGTGACGTGTCGCATATAAAGTCCCTCTCTGTTTTCTTTCATAACACCTTGACTGTTATAAGAACCATCAAAATTCTCTTTTAACCTATAGCTGGTAGTAACATCATCAAAAACATCTACGATAATTTTACCATGAACCATTCTTTTTCCATACCTATAATAACTATCGGGTTTTTTTAGATTTAATGGCATTCTCAAATAAAGTTTACCATCTTGACAAACTTTTTGTATGTCAGGAATATCATTTTTCTTTAATCGTATTGTTTCATTACTCGTATTAACATATTCAAAATCAACCATACGACCTTGTGCATTGGTGTCGAAAAAATTAATTCGACGGCAAGAGACCGAATCTTTACTCGACGTAATAAAATAACTCTGTGAAAAACCACTTGTAATGACAATTGTCAATAGCATTACTAAAGCGATTGTTTTTTTTTGATTGGTTTTCATAGTTTTGACATTAATCATTTTCTATTGGTGTTTTTCGCCTCCCTCAAGATATACTCTTTCGTTTACGCATATCAATCTTGTGACACCAGTTTTCAAAGATAATCAAAATTAATCCGTTTATTTTTATCGTTCATTTAAACGCTATCGTTCAGCTAATGGAGCTACTAGTATGTTTTAGTCAAAATAAAAAAATCGTTTTATGTTTCATGG
>CAIUSK010000472.1 GCA_903901805.1 uncultured Flavobacteriales bacterium | reverse complement strand
GCGCGCAGCTTCTATTTCCGTAGCCATATCAGCTAATTTGAATGCAATTGCTTGGTGTTTGTAGATTTCTTTTCCAAATGCTTTTCGTTGCTTGGAATATTCAGTTGCTAATTCGAAAGCGCCTCCGGCAATTCCTAATGCTTGTGCAGCAATACCGATTCTACCTCCAGAAAGTACTTTCATGGCAAATGTGAATCCAAAACCATCTTCACCAATTCTATTTTCTTTCGGAACTTTTACGTCATTGAATAACAAGGTGTGGGTATCACTTCCTCGAATTCCCATTTTGTCTTCTTTTGCACCCACGATGAATCCGTCCATCCCTCGTTCCACGATGAGCGCATTGATTCCTTTGTGACCCAATTCCACATTGGTTTGAGCAATCACTAAATAAACAGAAGCTGAAGAACCATTGGTAATCCAGTTTTTTGTTCCGTTCAATAAATAATGGTCGCCCATATCTATTGCTGTTGTACTTTGAGAGGTTGCATCCGAACCTGCCTCTGGTTCTGATAAACAAAATGCTCCGATTTTTTCACCGGTAGCAAGTGCAACTAAATATTTTTGTTTTTGTTCTTCCGTACCAAATTTTTCTATTCCCCAGCAAACCAATGAATTATTCACCGACATACATACGGATGTAGACGCATCTACTTTGGAAATTTCTTCCATAGCCAACACATACGACAAGGTATCCATTCCGCTTCCGCCATATTTTGGGTCTACCATCATTCCCATAAAGCCAAGTTCTGCCAATTGCTTGATTTCTTCTGCTGGAAACTTCTGAAGGTTATCACGCTCGATAACTCCCGGTTTTAATACGTTTTGCGCAAAATCTCTTGCAGCTTCTCTTACAGCAATTTGTTCTTCTGTTAGTTCAAAATTCATGGTTTATGAAGTTTTAATTGTTTCTTTGTATGCAAATTTAATGGTTTCAATTGTTTTTTCACAACATTAAAGTATGGTTGAATTAGAAATTCTTGGTTTGATGTCCGGAACCTCCTTAGATGGCTTGGATATTGCACATGTAAAATTCTCGATAGACGCTAAAAAAAAACAGTTTAACTTATTGAATTACAAAACGTTTGGCTATTCAACTGAGTTTATGGATGAGGTAAAAAATGCTGTTAATTTATCCGCCATTGATCTGTTTAAATTAGATAAAAAAATTGGTAGTGAGTTCGCTTCTCTCGTTAATCAGTTTTTGGATGAAAATAAGATTGACCGAAATCAAATCGCTGCAATCGCTTCGCATGGTCAAACCATTTTTCATCAACCAAATAACGGATTTACTGTACAAATTGGCTGTGGAGCAACGATTGCGTATCACACCAATCTTCCCGTAATCAATGATTTTAGAACGATGGACGTGGTAGCCGGTGGACAAGGTGCGCCTCTCGTTCCTATTGGAGATTTTGATTTATTCAATGATTTAGCCGAAGGATTTTTGAATTTGGGCGGATTTGCAAATATCAGTTTGAAAAAAGAAGAACAAATTAGTGCGTTTGATATTTGTCCGGCAAATTTACCATTGAATAAAATTGTCAATCAAATGGGATTATCGTTTGACAAAAACGGTGACCTAGCGCGCAGTGGCAACATACATTCCGGATTACTTTCTGAATTAAACGCATTAAATTATTATGCTTCCAACGCCCCCAAATCTTTAGGGACAGAATGGTTGGAACAGTCATTTCAGCCCCTAATAGAAAAATTCTCCCTTTCAAAAGAAGATCAGCTGGCCACCATCATTGAACACATCGCTCAACAAATTGCTGTAATTATTGAGTCGTTTGGAATAAAAAAAGTACTTGCAACTGGCGGAGGAACAAAGAATTTGTACTTAATGGAACGAATCAATGACCTATCCTCAGCAGAAATAATTATTCCGGATGACGCAATTTCGGATTTTAAAGAAGCGATAATCTTTGCCTATTTAGGTGCTTTGTACTTATTGGATCAACCGAATTGTGTTGCTTCGGTGACGGGTGCTGAAAAACCGGTAATTGGCGGCTGTCTGCACAAGTCTGTAAAATAGTATAAAGTTTTTTACACCGTCATTATCTCTTTTTCTTTTACCTCTAACAATTCATCAATTTTCTTGATGAACCCATTGGTAATTTGCTGAATTTGTTCTTCTGAATCCTTCGCTAAATCTTCGGACAATCCTTCACTTTTCAAGTCTTTGATCATGTCCATGGCATCTTTTCGATTGTTACGAATACCAACTTTAGCATGTTCACCCTCGCTTTTTGATTTTTTAACCAAATCACGTCTTCTTTCTTCTGTAAGTGGCGGAACAGCAATTAAAAGAACTTCGCCATTGTTTTGTGGATTTAATCCCAAATTAGCATTCATAATCCCCTTCGCAATTTCGTTGAGCATATTTTTCTCCCAAGGTTGCACCGTAATTGTTCGAGCATCTATGGTTGTTACGTTAGCAACCTGCTGAAGTGGGGTTGGAGAACCATAATAATCAACCATTACACCCGTTAACATGGCAGGCGATGCTTTTCCTGCGCGAACACGAGAAAGCTCGTTTTCTAAATGTACAAGTGTTTTTGAATTTGAACTTTTAAACTCGTCAAAAATTAATTCTAAATCTTCAGTCATTTCTCACATATTTAGTTTCTAACAATAGTGCCAACTTGCTCGCCTTCAATCAATCGGCGTAAATTTCCGGGTGTATCCATATCGAACACAATTATCGGTAAATCGTTTTCTTTGCATAAAGTAAATGCCGTCATGTCCATCACCTTTAGGCCTTTGGAATAGGCATCATCAAACGATATAAAATCAAATTTAGTTGCTGTTTTATCTTTTTCTGGATCTGCCGTATAAATTCCATCCACGCGCGTTCCTTTCAAAATAACATCGGCATTTATCTCAATAGCACGTAATGAAGCCGCTGAATCTGTTGTAAAAAATGGATTTCCAGTCCCTGCTCCAAAGATCACAACTCGACCTTTTTCCAAGTGCCTTACCGCTCTTCTACGAATAAATGGTTCTGAAATTTCTTTCATTTCAATTGCGGACAATAATCGTGTTTTTACTCCAACGGATTCAAGCGATGCCTGCAAGGCCATGGAATTTATCATGGTTGCCAACATACCCATATAATCACCGTGTGTACGATCCATTCCGCCTTCTTCGGCTTGAACACCTCTGAAAATATTACCTCCTCCAATTACAATTGCCACCTCAATTCCGAGTTCCAAAACTTCTTTAATTTGAGTGGCATATTCTGCTAAACGCTCGTTATCAATACCAAATTGCTTGTTCCCCATTAAGGATTCGCCGCTTAGTTTTAAAAGGATTCTTTTGTAAATCATAGTTGAAATTTCCCAACAAAGATAAGATTTTCTTCAATAGAATAAAGCGTTATCTCAAAACGTTAACGCGCAATAGATATCTTTAATTTTTGTCCCTTTACTTTTTCCCCCTGAATAGCCTGAAGAATTAGCTTTACTTTGTCCCTTTTAATTGCGACATATGAAGTAAAATCCAAAACGGTAATTAATCCAATGTTTTCCTTGGTTAGCCCTCCCTTTTGTGATAAAAAACCTACAAAATCAACCTTGTTTATTTTATTTTTTTTACCGCCGCTAAAATATAGTGTGATCCATTCAGAATCCACTGGATAAAGGCGTTCTGTTGGCATAATAAATTCCGTTGTTGGCACCTCAACATAATCAGGTACGGGTTCTCCGGTATTAACCATTAGATAGATATTTCCTTGTTTCTGAATCCGCGCAGTTCTTCCATTTCTATGGGTAAAAGCCTCTTCGGAATGTGGATATTGAAAATGAACAACATGTTTAATTTCTGGAATGTCCAACCCCCTTGAACCTAAGTCGGTGCATACTAAAGTGTGCTCGCTTCCATTTCTGAATTTCAATAAGGCTCGTTCGCGGTCATCTTGCTCCATTCCACCATGGTAAAACACCGCTGGATAACCATTTTCATCCAAAAATTCCACCATTTTTTCGGTGGCTTCTCTGAAATTGCAAAAAACGATTGCTTGTTCTCCTTTGAAAGAACATAAAAGTTTTAATAATCCTTCAAATTTAGCATCGGGTTTAACGGTTACTTTCCATTTCACAAAATCAGGATCAGTGGAACGATCCAAAAAATAAAGCGTCTCAAAATCTTGAACCGGAAAAAAGGAAGGTATTTCTTGTAATTCAGTAGCAGAAACTAAGGTAACGCCCTCTAATTGAACTAATTCTTGGGTAATAAAATCCAATTGATCATAAAATCCAAATTCCAAACATTTATCGTATTCATCGATTACTAATGTCTTAACTTGCTTTAAGTCGAGTCTACCTCGATCGATGTGATCACACAAACGGCCGGGTGTTCCAATAACGAGGTGGCATTTCCCTTCGAGACTTTTTCGTTCAACTTGAACCGAATGTCCGCCATAACAAGTGGTTACTTTTAATCCTGTTTTTATAGATTTGAAAACTTGTTCTATTTGAACCGCCAATTCTCTTGTGGGCGCAATTATCAATCCTTGCAACTCCAATTTTTCAGCATCAATTCCTTCAATTAATGGCAATAAAAATCCAACTGTTTTTCCAGAACCAGTTTGAGACAACAAAATTCTATTTTTCTGATTGACCGTTTTTAGCATACGGTGTTGCAGTTCATTTAAATTTTCAAAACCTAAATTATGAACGTATTGCTGAAGTTGTTCGTGGGAAATTGACATAATGCTTTGTGTTACGGGCACAAAGAAACGGAATCCATAGCAAAATCCATTATAAAACGTAATTTTGTATAAAGACACTTGATATGCCCCAGATTGTTTTAGTGGAAGATGAAACGAGCTTGCATGAATTAATAAAACTTAATTTAGAGCTTGATGGCCATAATGTTTCCTCCTTTTTTACCGGAAATGAAGCAATGAAAAACCTTGATCAAAGCGGAAAAGCGGACTTGGTGATTTTAGACATTATGTTACCGAATGTGAGTGGTCTTGAAATTTGTGAGGCAATTCGAAAAAAGAGCGAAGTGCCGATTCTGTTTTTGTCTGCGAAAGGAACCACATCTGATCGGATTATTGGATTAAAAAAAGGAGGAACAGATTACCTGGTAAAACCCTTTGATTTAGAAGAATTGTTATTAAAAGTTTCCATTCTAGTGCGCACACCAAAAGTCAAGCAAGAGCAAAAAAAAGTAGTCATTAATGATAAAACAGTTGATTTTGAAACATTCGAAGTTAGAGATGCCGCGAATCAATTAGTGGAAACGCTCACCAAAAAAGAAATTGAGTTATTACGCCTATTTGACTCAAAAGTTGGACAGGTGGTTTCTCGCGATGAAATTTTGGACACGGTTTGGGGACAAGATCAATTTCCTTCGAGCAGAACGGTGGATAATTTTATTGTTGGGTTCAGAAAATTATTTGAGGTTGACCAAAGAAACCCACAGTTTTTTCAATCAATTCGAGGAGTAGGATATAAATTTGTAAACGGGAAATAAAGTATGGCATCTATATCATCAGAAAAGCAATTAAAATACGATCGTGCTTACCTTCGTTTGGCTGCCTCTTGGGCCGGATTATCGCATTGTATGCGAAAAAAAGTGGGCGCAATTATTGTAAAGGACGGAATGATTATTTCCGATGGATATAACGGCACACCCTCTGGATTTGATAATTGCTGTGAAAATGAACTGGGTGAAACTCATTGGTATGTATTACATGCAGAAGCGAATGCGATTTTAAAAGTGGCAAAATCAACCAATAATTGTAGCGGTGCAACGCTGTATTTAACGTTGTCCCCCTGCAAAGATTGCAGTAAATTAGTTATTCAATCCGGAATAAAAAGAGTGGTTTTTCAACGCGGATATAAGGATGCTGAAGGGATTGATTTTTTAAGACAAGCAGGAATTGATATAGAACAAATTGAAAATATTGAAGATGGAGAAAAATAAATGGTGGCTTCCACTCGTAGTTTCGATTACACTGTGTGTTGGTTTAATCTTGGGGCATATTGTTACACGAAATGGAGTTTTTTCGGGGCAAGGATATGATGGGAATCGTTTACAAAAACTACAAGATATTTTACGTCTGATAGATGAAAACTATGTGGATAATGTAAATCCAGACAAAGTGTTTGAAGAGAGTATTGTTGAAATGCTACACAAACTCGATCCACATTCTAATTACATACCAGCGAGCGAGCAACAGCGTACAGCCGAAATGATAGAAGGAAAATTTGGTGGGGTTGGACTTCGGTACTTTATGTTGCGTGATACTATTTGCATTACCCATGTTATTAAAGGTTCTCCTTCCGAAAAAATCGGAATCAAGGCAGGAGATAAAATTGTGGTGATTGATGGAAAAAATGTTGCCAAAGTAAAAATTGAAACAGACAAAGTAATGTCCATGCTCAAAGGAGCAGAAGGAACAAAAGTGAACGTACAAATTGTGCGGCAAAAGAAAAAACTGTCTTTCAATATTACCCGCGGGACCATTCCAATAGAATCTGTTACATCTGCCTATTTAACCGGAAACATAGGATATATTAAAATTGAACAATTTTCGGTTACCACAGCAGAAGAATTCCGTTCAGCAGCCAATGCACTTAAAAGCAAAGGGATGCAAAAACTCATTCTAGATTTGCGAAACAATGGAGGAGGAGTGTTGGGTTCTGCAACAGAAATAGCGGATGAATTTTTGAAAGATGGTCAAACAATTTTAAAAACCATTGGTAAGAAAATCGGGACTAAATATTACAAAGCAACCTCAGCTGGCGAATTAGAAAACATGCCTTTAACTATTTTAATCAATGCGAATTCTGCCTCGGCTAGTGAAATCGTTGCCGGTGCAATACAGGATAATGACCGCGGCACAGTTGTGGGTAGAAGATCCTTTGGAAAAGGACTTGTACAAGAAGACACCAAATTAAGAGACGGAAGTGTGATCCGTTTAACAATCGCACGTTACTACACACCAACTGGACGGTGCATTCAGCGCCCATACAACGGAAAATACGATGAATATTACCAAGATCGGGGAGGGGAAAACGATGAAGAATTATACCATCCAGATAGTACCATATTTGTTGATTCACTAAAATTTAAAACACCAAAAGGAAAAATTGTTTATGGAGGTGGTGGAATAATGCCGGATGTATTTGTTCCGTTTGACTCAACTGGAAGTAATATGTATTATGCGGCCTTAAGAATGTCTCCAGCATTTCAATCCTTTTCATTTGATTATGTGGAATATAAACGAACACAATGGAAGAACGTAGATGATTTCATAACTCGTTTTGTGGTGGATGACATGCTATTGGCTCAATTCGCAGCCTATGTGCAACGAGAGTTCAAAATTCCTTTTGACCGAACAAGCTTCATCCAAAGCAAAAAACAAATTGCTCGACTATTAAAGGCACAAATTGCCCAACAATTATTTGATGATTTAGGCTTTTATAAAGTGTATAACGCTGAAGATAATGAGTTTGCCAAAGCATTGCAGTTGTTGAAAAAGTAATTTTATTTATAAACCGGAGTTCGGTTATAAAAACGTTGTCTGAACACCTGTAAATAGTGATATCCGATATTTAAATCGGAACATTGTCATATTTCAATGCATAAAAGGGAAGTAGATTGCTGTTACGAGCTGAAATTGCGTATGCTAGGCTTAATTTGAAAACTTATTTCCTACTTAGGGGCTTTTCAATAATTATGAACAGCAAACCAAAAAGGATTATTCCTCCATTTTTTAATAAAAGGGTTAAAACTAGGGAGTTGAATTGTATCATTGAAAACAACCAATAAATTAATATACTGGAACCTAAGTACATTCCAAATTTTTTCAAATTATAAGGAATTGGATAATGAACTTGTCCCAATATATAGGATAAAATCATCTGAAAAGCATAAACGATTAAGGTGGCCCATGCACTTGCCCAATACCCATAAATTGGAATGAAAACCAAGTTAATTCCAATCGTGAGAATTGCCCCAGAAATGGCAATGTAGGCCCCAAACTTTGTTTTATTTGACAACTTATACCAAATACTTTGATTGTAATAAATGCCAAGAAAAATATTGGCAAGCAGTAATATCGGTACAACACCAAGCCCTACCCAATACGCTTCGTTTTGAATAAAGTATTT
>CAIUSK010000471.1 GCA_903901805.1 uncultured Flavobacteriales bacterium | reverse complement strand
TTAGAGTTTTTAGCTACAACAGCAGGTGCAATAACCGTTACTCATTTTTTTCAAAAACTACCGTACCCAAATCCCAAAACATATGTTGGAACGGGGAAGCTAGCCGAAATCAAGCAATATATTGCCGATAATGACATCAATTTAGTCATATTTGATGATGAACTTTCTCCTTCACAATTACGCAATATCGAACGCGAATTGGAATGTAAAATCTTGGATCGAACCATATTGATTTTAGATATTTTTGCTAGTCGTGCCCGTACCTCTCATGCGAAGACTCAAGTAGAACTAGCTCAATTACAATATATGTTGCCTCGTTTAACCCGCATGTGGACACACTTGGAGCGACAAAAAGGAGGTATCGGAATGCGTGGACCCGGTGAAACTCAAATTGAATCTGATCGACGAATTATTAAAACTCGGCTTGCTTTATTAAAGGAGAAATTAGTTGAAATTGATAAGCAAATGTTCGTGCAACGCAGTAACCGCGGACAATTGGTTCGAGTTGCTTTAGTTGGATATACCAATGTTGGAAAAAGTACGTTGATGAATTTATTAGCAAAATCAGATGTTTTTGCAGAAAATAAATTATTTGCAACACTAGATACCACGGTTCGAAAAGTGGTAATCAATAATTTACCTTTTCTTTTGACAGATACGGTTGGATTTATCCGCAAATTACCGCATCAATTGATTGAATCGTTCAAATCAACGTTGGATGAAGTGCGAGAAGCGGATTTATTGGTGCATGTTTTAGATATATCACATCCGAATTTCGAAGATCATTATAAGGTTGTCAATGAAACCTTGCTTGAATTAGATAAGGAAGAAAAACCAACGATTTTAGTTTTCAATAAAATTGACGCCTATTTCCCAATTGAATCTGACTTAGAGGATGAAAACCCATTATCTCCCCTTGAAAAATTAAAGAAAACATGGATGGCTCGGATTGATGGATCCAAATGTGTCTTTGTTTCCGCTCACACAAAGGAAAATATTGAAGAACTAAAAGAATTAATGTACAACGAATCAAAAGAGATTTTCAAGGTTCGGTACCCTTATAATGATTTCTTGTACTGATAGGTTTTTGAATTAAATAATATTTTTAATTTTGTTACTATGCCTGAGATTTGTCGTTTTTATGGAATAATAATTTATATGTTCTTCAATGACCATAACCCACCACATTTCAAAGTAAAATATTCCGAGTTTGAAGCAAATGTATTAATTGAAAATGGTACTATTTTAAACGGTGATTTACCAATTAGTAAGTTAAAATTAGTTGCGGCTTGGGCAGAAATTCATAAGGTTGAGTTATTATCAATGTGGGACTCAAAAGTGTTTCATAAAATTGAACCACTTAGATAAAATTGAAATGTTGAAAATTCAATCTATAAAAATTCTTGATTCTCACAAAATTCTTTGTGTTTTTAACACAGGTGAAACTAGAATTTTGGATATTACACTTACCTTAGACTCGAATAACATATTTGTTAAGAAACTTATTAATCAAGAAGTCTTTAAGAAAGCTAAACTAGGTCAATTTGGCGAAATATATTGGGAAGAAATAGGTGAAATTCAAGAATTAGACGGCACCATTTC
>CAIUSK010000470.1 GCA_903901805.1 uncultured Flavobacteriales bacterium | reverse complement strand
CAATACTTTTGATTTCAGGAAAGAGTGGGTGAGATGCTTTAGCTTTGTATTGAATAACGTTGCCTTCGGCTTGACTCTCTAGTATTCCTGCTTCAGTCAATCGATTTAATTCTACTCGAACGGAATTGGTGCTCTCGCCAAATTCATCTGCCAATTGTCGTAAATAGGCTTTCATAGTTGGGTTTAGAAAAAACTTCACCAACAAGCGAATTCGGGTTTTAGATGTAATTAAAGCTTCAAGCATGAGTAACAAATTTACTCATTGTTTAACTAAATTCAAAATAAAAGTTGGATTTATCGTTGTTCTTCAGTAAGTTACATGGAATTGATACAATTCACTTACGTTATTGCGTACTAATGAGAATGAAAAAACTCCGATTGTATTTGTTTAAAAGTAAACGAATAGCAACCAGAGTTTTGTATGCAGCATCTTAATATTGAATTGCTTCCTAGCAAATGTAGTGCAACTTTATTCGAAATATTGGTTCAAGTTAGTTTAAGTATTGAGGTCAAATTTTCTCTCAGTATCAAAAGTCTTCTAAGTAAATCAATAATTGTATTTTTGTTACATGAAAACTCCTTTTGAAATTGCTTCACACATGCTTAGTCAGGATGCTTTTAGCCATTGGTTGGGGATTGATCTTTCAGAAGTGCGCTCCGGATATTGTAAAGCTCAACTGGTTGTTCGCCCCGAAATGCTCAATGGTTTTCACATTGCGCATGGTGGAATTGCATATTCATTGGCAGATTCTGCCTTGGCTTTTGCATCAAATACGTATGGTATTCAGTGTGTTAGTATTGAAACATCCATATCACATGTACTAAAAGTTGAATTGAATGATGTATTAATTGCCGAAGCGGTGGAAGTTTATCGGGGAAAGAAAACTGCGATTTATGAGGTGCGGGTGCAAAATCAACACAATGATTTGGTTGCGCTGTTTAAAGGAACAGTTTTTATCACTCAAAAAGAATGGGAATTTTAATTAATTAAGAAATGTTTACTGGAATTATTGAGCAAATTGGGGAACTTAAAAGGAAAGAACAGGAGGGTGGAAATGTTCATTTCACGATTGAAAGCAGTTTTACACACGAGTTGAAAATCGATCAAAGTGTGGCACACAATGGCTGTTGTTTAACCGTAGTAGCAATTCAAGAAAATGAATACCGCGTTACAGCAATTCAGGAAACATTGGATAAAACGAACTTGAATTCGTGGGAAATTGGCTCCAAAATCAATTTGGAAAGATGTTTACCGTTTAATGGTAGATTGGATGGTCACATTGTTCAAGGTCATGTTGATACTGTTGGTATTTGTACCGAGATTGAGGATCAAAATGGCAGTTGGAAATATAGTTTTACGTATAATTCTGCTGATTTAACCGTTGAAAAGGGTTCGATTGCTGTGAATGGTACTAGTTTGACAGTGGTAGATTCTTCACTGCATTCATTTTCAGTTTGTATTATTCCGTTTACTTATGAGTTTACCAATTTTCATTCCTTACAAGTGGGAGATCAAGTGAATCTTGAATTTGATATTATAGGTAAATACGTTGCAAAATGGATGGCTACAAAGTAGAATATTTAGTGAATTGATTCTCTACTTTTAAGGAAAGATTATATTTGCTTTCTCATTCAATATAACATGTCTAAAATCTTAATTATCGGAGCTTGTGGTCAAATTGGTACTGAATTAGTTCTGACACTTCGTGAAAAATTTGGAAATCAATCAGTTATTGCGGCTGATGTTCGAGATACTTGTCCGGAAATAGTTGCCAATGGTCCCTACCAAAAAATGGATATTCTAGATCGGGAGGCAGTTCGGGGATTTATAATTGAAGAAAAAATTGATCAAGTATATCTTTTGGCTGCTTTATTGTCCGCAACGGCTGAGAAGAATCCTGCATTTGCATGGGAATTGAATATGGAAGGCTTATTTACGATTTTAGATTTAGCAAAAGAAGGACATCTAAAACGTATATTTTGGCCGAGCTCCATTGCTGTTTTTGGTCCAGCAACTCCAAAAGTATTAACTCCTCAGAAAACCATCATGGAACCTTCAACGGTGTATGGTATTTCTAAATTGGCAGGAGAAAATTGGTGTGCATATTATCATTCAAAATACGGCGTAGATGTAAGGAGTATCCGTTATCCTGGATTGATTTCATACAAATCCTTGCCGGGAGGTGGAACAACTGATTATGCAGTGGATATTTTTTATAAAGCCAAGGAAGGAAAAGAATTTACTTGTTTCCTTTCAGAAAATACGGCTTTGCCTATGATGTTCATGGATGATGCAATACGGGCAACGCTTGAACTGATGGAGGTGGAGGAAAGTAAAGTAAAAGTTCGAACAGCTTATAATATAGCGGGATGTAGCTTTACACCGAAAGAGTTGTCGGATGAAATTCAAAAAGTAATTCCAGGCTTTAAAATCAATTATTCACCTGATTACCGTCAAGCAATTGCCGATTCATGGCCTGATTCCATTGATGATTCAGTGGCAAAAAAAGACTGGGGCTGGAGTAGTAAAGTAGATTTGCCACAATTAGTAGCTATCATGCTTCAGAACGTCACAATCCCAGTCTAGTAAAAATTAATGATTTCTCTTATAGTTAGAAATCATTCCGTATCCTAATAGTGCAACTAATAAGACACTAAAAATAGTCATTGAAATAAACATGGCTGTAGTTTGTTTAGTTATCCGTCTTGCCACAAAGGTTTATCAAGCCTTATACAATTTCACATTACTAATTTAGGAATTGTATTTTCTTAAATGTTTATAAATGAGCAAACTAGTCTTACATATGTTCAAGTAGTGCCTTTTTTCGATAATTTGTTTTATTCTGTTCTGATTTCACTAGAATTAAACTTATTTGCTTGTTAAATGTTAAATGAAAAATACAAGTCCAAATGAGAATATTTTTCTATTGCCTTTTACTTCTGGTTAGTTTTTCTTCCTGTGCGCAGCAAGAATTACCAATCAAACAGAAAACAAAACAAGTAGATCTATCAAACTATGCAACTGCGTATTTTGCCAGTGGGTGTTTTTGGTGTGT
>CAIUSK010000469.1 GCA_903901805.1 uncultured Flavobacteriales bacterium | reverse complement strand
TAACTTGTAATGTTGAGTCTTTACTGGCCGGTAATGAGACAAAGGATGATAACAAAAATCCATTTTCTATATTTTTATTTTGCAAAGCTGCTATATATTTTTTAGCACTTATGGCATTAGAAAAGATAGAATCAGGTAATTGTTTTTCAACCCACGAATCTTTGAACGTATAATGAATTAAAAAGGTCTGCCCAAATGAAGGAGCAGACCAATAAAGCACTATACAAAGTATAACGAGACGCATCAGATATTAACGTCTAGTACTTCATTTTATTCTTGGTTCAATTGATCATAAACAGTAATCAATCTTTCCAATGATTCAATTTCGGTATTAATAGCTTGCTTTTCAAGGGCATTTTCTGTTTGTTCTAATTTCTGCATTTCTGCTTCAATTTTTTGAGTGAGAATGTTTGAAATATATAGGACAATTTGACCATAATACATTTGTGTCATTGAATTCCCTTCTTTTTTCAAATAATCAAAAATAGTATACGATTTTTCGATAACTCTCGCATTTGTATTTAAACAAAGATTTAATAGGCTACTTATTACATTAAGTTCATCGAATCCTTGAAATTTATTCAGTAAAAATATGTTTTCAAAAAATACAAAATTAGATTCTGTGCCATGATCACCGAAAACTGCGGAAATAGCAACTAGTAGTTTAGGTGTTTTTTCCTTTGCTAAATCATTCGCCTTTTGTAATCCAAGTTCTTTGTTTATTTTACTTAAATTCGATAATGCACTGATTAATACGGCATAAGATTGATCAGAATTGATACGATTATTGCAAAGATCAACAAAAGCTGATTCTTCAGAATGTGTGCTTAAAAAATCTAACCCAGCTGATCGAACAGAAGATTTTGGATCATTAATAACCATAGATTTTATTTGAACTTCAGCATCTGATAAATATGTTCCTGTTAATTTCGCACTCGCTTTAACGGCTAGAAGACGAATATTCCAAAAAGGATCTTTTAATGCTTCCACAATGAGTTGTTGAGTTTCATTGGTGCTACTTCTTTCTGCATGTTTTATTGCTTGTGCTCTTAATTTATAGGAATTGGAGAGTTGATATTGATTCAAAAATTGAGCGTTTGGCTTATCCACGTAAACGTTACCTAGTAAAACTTGATTGACATCAAATAATACATTCATTAATTTCCCGGAGAAAGAAAATGTAAAGTCTTGGTTTTGTTCTGTTATAGTAATCCGTTCCGTTCGTTTTCCCTTCTCATCAATGATTTGAACATCAACTGGAAGTTGAAAAAGTGGGTATTCATCCAATTTTTGTTTCTGTACAATATTCAAAGTAACTTGTTGGTTTTCTTTATTCTCAGATTGATAAACTTGTAATATTGGATGGCCCTTTCCTAAAAACCATTGATTGAAAAACCAATTTAAGTCCTCTCCGGAAACCTCTTCAAAAGCCAAACGTAAATGGTGAACTTCTGCCGCCTTGTATTTGTTTTGAGTAAGATACAAGTTCATCCCTTTAAAAAATGCCTCGTCACCTAGGTAGTTTCTGAGCATATGTAGAATACGTCCTCCTTTGTTATAAGAATGACCATCAAACATTTCTTCTTTGTCAAAATAGGCGAAATTGATTAGGTTGTGATAATTACCTCCTTGAGAAGAATTGTAATATCCTTTTGCTTCCTCTTCAGCTTGGTAATTTGCCTCATCTAATCCATAGCGATGTTCATCCCAAAGATATTGTGAGTAATTAGCAAATGATTCATTTAATGGAAGATTTGCCCAAGATTCACACGTTACATAATCTCCAAACCAATGATGAAATAATTCATGCGCAATGGTCGATTGATCATTCCCGTCTAATAATTCTCTATCTGTCTTATAAACATAATCACCAAAAATAACGGCACCCGTATTTTCCATTGCTCCAGAAACATAATCTCTTACAACAATTTGATGGTATTTATCCCAAGGATATTCAACACCCAACAATTGAGAAAAATGTTTAATCATTGCAGGAGTCTCCCCAAAAATTGCTTTCGCATATTGCTCATGTTCCGGTTCAACGTAGTAATTTACTTCCATTTTACTACCATCTGGACGTGTATAAAAATCTTTCACTACTTTGAATTCGCCAACTGCCATCATGAAAAGATAAGGAGCATGCGCTAAATCTTGTTTCCAATGATCTGTTCTTGTTCCGTTGGTATTTTTCTTTGAAATAATTAATTTACCATTAGAGAGGGTAGTATATTTATCATCAACGGTGATAAAAATTTCCTGCGTTGATTTTGCATTTGGGGAATCAATAGTCGGAAACCAAACCGAATTAGCCTCCGTTTCACCTTGCGTCCAAATTTGAGGCATTTTATTTTTTTCTTCATTTTTTGGATTAACAAAATACAATCCTTTGTCAGATGATATAGCCATACTACCACCTGTTTTCCTTTCTTCTGGTTTTGCAACATATTCAATCGTTACCGTATAATTTTCAGATCTCTTGTATTTTTTATCCAGTTTGATTTGAATTTTAAGACTGTCATAGGTATAAGTTAACTCCTTGCCGTTCAATGAAATGGTTTTTATATCCATTCCTTTTGCGTCTAGTATAAGACTATCCGTTTCATAAAAATGAGGCTTGGCGGTTATTGTTGCTATTCCATTCATTCTAGATTTTGACCAATCAAAGCTAACTTCTAATTTTGTATGAACTATATCATTTTTTAATGTTCTACTTGGATTATAAATTGGATCAATTTCCTTTCCATCAAACTCACCCTCAAATTCTGATAAATCATATTCTTCAATAATAGCGTTTTCTGTTGCATCAGATGTGATTTCTGAAAGATTCTCAGCTGAGTTTTTATTAAAATTATTTGAAACCTCTTGTTGGTTTTTACAGCCAACGAAAAGCCAAAGAGTAAGGAAAAAATGAATGTATTTCATGTTGTTAATTTAGGAATGTAATATTACTGATTATTTTTGAAGATAAGCTATTTAACCATTTGCTAAAGGCAGTTCAATTGTGAAAATTGTACCAATATCTTC
>CAIUSK010000468.1 GCA_903901805.1 uncultured Flavobacteriales bacterium | reverse complement strand
GAATCTACTGCTCCAGTTAATCTTGGGTGATTGCTGGTGATTTGCAACAACGAAAAATAGGTCAACCAATCTGATTCATTGATTTCAGGGCTTGCAGTTAATTTTTCCGACCAAAATAAAGCCTTTGTGTATTGTTCAGAATTATAGGCAGCTTCAACTGCTCGTCGCATATACATTCCATTTACAGCATTATTTTTTAAGCTCTTTTCAGCCAATTCAGCCCAAACGGGGTATGCCTCAACAAATTGGAGCGTATTGGAAAGTTTGGTGGCGTATTCTTCTTTAAACGATTGTCCAAAAGAAAAACCAGCGAGATTTATTAGGAGTAAAAACAGAATCAATTGTTTCATAAACAAGGTCATAATGGGAAATTAAAAATAACGAGGACTAATGAATGCATTGTTTTTGGAGCGTATGTCTATTGAAATAACCACTTCATGACTACCCCAATTGCGGTAACTCAACTTATTAAATGGAAAATCAAAGGCATATCCCAACATCAATTTATCGTTTATTTGATAGGACGCATTAAAGCCCAACGATTCATTCATGCGATACAAACCACCAATCCAAAACTGCTTATATAGGTGCGCGGATAAGTTGAAATCAATGGTAACGGGAGCTCTATTCGTATATTTCACTAATACGGATGGCTTAAGATCAAAAACAGAGTTGATCGGAAAAACGTAACCTGCGGCCATATAATAATGTCTTTGTAAAAAAGAATTGCTAGTGTTATTATCTATTGATTTTTGTAACAAACGAGGAACTGAAACGCCTAAATATCCTCTCTTTCCGTATAAATAAGCACCAAGTCCAAAATTTGGTGAAAGGGATGAATTTGAATTGAGGAAAGTTGGATCCGTTTGGTCAGTAACAATTAAACTTTGGAAGTTGTATTGATTCGCATTTAATCCTGCTGAAGCACCAAGGGAAAGGCGAAGATTTTTAGCGTTTAATTGCATGTGATACGCAAAATTGGCCATAGCAGTGAAATTATTACGTGATCCAATTTTATCATAACTTAAATTACCCCCAATTCCAATATGCTTGCGGGCAACTGGAGCATGTACGGATACAAATTGCGTGGTAGGTGCGCCATCCCAACCAACCCATTGCGAACGATGTACGCCAGTGAAGTTTAACGATCCCCGACTACCTGCATAGGCTGGGTTATAATTGAGTGGATTAAAGAAATACATGGATGATTGCGCATCCTGCTGGGCATTGGCACTAAGCGAAATAACAGCTAAAAGGAATAAAATTATCTTTTTCATCGTGTAAAATCTTATGGTTGAATTTCTAAATAACCTTTGATCGGGTCTTGTGATTTTTTCATGGTGTCAATCAAATAGAAGTAGGTAGAAGCTGGTAATGGACCATCTACGTTTAATCCTTCCGTGTAGTATCCATTCCAATCGTTTTGATACGGTTGAGATTGATACACAAGATTTCCCCATCGGTTATAAACCCACACTTTAATGTCTGGATATTGTGCTAAGTTTTGAATGATCCACAGGTCATTTTTTCCATCCCCATTGGGTGAGATTAACTGTGGAACTACAATTGGAATGAGTTGGGTGCAACCTAAATCAAAGGTTTGACTAATTGAACAACCCGCTGCATCCGTTACAGTTACTGTGTGATTTCCTGCATCAATTCCCGTATTGGTTGGACCGTTATTTCCATTGTTCCAAGTATAGGAAAAGCCACCTTGACCACCACTTGCATTCACTGTCAAATACCCATTGTCTTCTCCACATTCAGACCCCACACTATCCGTCATAATCACCACAATTGGATCTGGTTCGGTTAATGTAAAAGAAGAATCTGCCGTACATAAATCCAAATTGGAAACGGTTACAGCATATGTTCCTGGAGAGAGATTATTCACTGATGCACCTGTTCCAACGTTAGGAGACCAATTGTAGGTAACCCCTGATGAATTATTGGTGGTAACAGAAATAACTCCATTATTCGCATTTGCACAAGTTATATTTTGGATGGTGGCAGCGGTGATGGAAATTTGAGTCGGTGGATCCATTTGGATTGTTTCATTTGAAATACAACCAGTAGCTGGATCAGTCATCGTAATGGAATAAGCTCCCGGAGTATTTAATGTTATTGAGTTCGTTCCTTGACCTGAAACGATTCCCGGGCCTGACCAAACAATGGTTGAACCTGCGGGTACAACAGTTCCTGAAATAACCGCGGTAGGTGAAACACAAGATATCCCATTTACTGGATTCAATGCATAGGTATAATTTGGAGTTGGATTAATAGAAACCGTAAATTGATCTTGTACGCCCGGACATCCATTCAATTCGGCTGTAACGGATACGGTACCGGTTATTGTATTTGATGTATTATTAGCAGGTGCCGTCCAAGTAGCAATTTGTCCTGTACCTGATGCAGCAATTCCGATGGATGTATTATCATTGGTCCAAGTAAAAGTACCTCCAGCTGGGGTGGTTACAAAATCGTCGGGATTGATGGTTTGACCTGGACAAACCAATATGTTTGCCACGTTGTTCATCGTAATTTGAGGTTGAACCGCCACCGCAATAGTAACATTCGGATCCGGACATTGAACGTTTGAAATTGAAACGGTATAGAAAACAGTATCAATTGAATTGGTTGAACCATTGTTTACCAAAACATCTGAAATAGTTCCCGGATTTCCTCCACCATTAGAGGCTCCAGAAATACTAGCAGGAGAAATTTGTGTCCAAGTGATTGTTGCAGACGTCACACTACTTTCTACGGTTATTTGAGGTGATTCTCCACTACAAACTAAGGTATCTAATGTGGACACATCAATATTTCCTGTTGGATCAACCGTAACCACGAAATCCGTTTCTGTTCCCGGACAACTTGGGTCTAACGTAGCTGTAACGGTTATTGTTCCTGAAATTGAGCTGCCCGTTGTGTTGCTTGGAACGGTCCATGTTGGGATTTGACCAGTACCCGAGGCTACTAAACCAATAGCTGTATTGCTATTTTCCCAAGAATAGGTTGCTCCAGCTGGTGAAGAAATATAATCTACCGGATTAATTACCGCACCCGAACAAACCAAGGTATCATTAACTTGATTGAGTACTATTCCTGGCTGAACAGCCACTGGAACGACTACTGAATCACCCGGACATAGAACATTTCCTATGTATATAGTGTAAAATACCGTATCAATTGTATTTCCCGAATTAAAGAGTTCTTGAGCGATATTAGCTCCTGAGCCATTTGATGCACCTGTAATGGTAGATGGAAAAGCCGCTACCCAAGAAAATGTGGCATCAGATAAATTACTTGTTATATCGATATCCGTTGTTTCGTTGCTACAAAGATATTCTTGAAGTGGTGTCACTTGCAAATCTCCTTGTGGATAAACATAAATGGTGTCTAAAGTAGCAGGAACAGAAGTACAACCAACTGTAGCACTGATCACCACATACCCTAAATCATTGGTTGGATTGGTTAATAATACCGGTAGAATCGTATCGGCGTTTGTTCCTGAACCACTCATTGTTGTAATTCCAACAACATTTACGGTGTCTTCTATTGTCCATGTAATCAAATATCCAGGAATGGTTGAAACCATAAAAATGGAATCAGACAATTCGCCTGAACAAATAACCGGATTGATGGGAGTCATGTTCACTACCGCTGTTGGATTGATAACTAGGTCGTGCATGATAGAATCAATTCCGCATGCATTTGCCGTATATACCCACATGTGATAGGTTCCGGGAACGCTAAATGTGATTTCAACACTGTCTGTTGTTGGCGAGGTCCACTGCGTATAATCGTAGGTTGAACCCACAAATCCGTTATTCGATCCGAGAGTTCCATTGGTTACTGCCCAACCTGTTGCTTCTTCAATAGACCAATAATAGGCGTAGTTATTCGAACAACCATCTTGATCAACATTTTGTCCCCCAGAGGATTGATTGGTAAAGGTTACGGGTGAATTTTGACAGATAGGTGATGCTGGTTGGTAAGTAAATTCAGCATTCGTACCGGTAGAAATGGTAATTGGCCCTACTGTAGCAAAAGTTGTTCCGCATGCATTTTGTGCCACAATGGTTGACTGAAAAGCATTATCAATATTTATCGGCCCAACTGGATAGGTTTGTCCACAGGAAGAGGTATTAAAAATATGGGAAATGGTGGTGTCGTTTAATGTTGTAAATAACGATGCCGCGCTTCCATCGGAGAAAGACACATTATAATTGGTGCCTGGAATATTGTTTGAAAGAATATCAACTGAATAGGGGAAGGGTAAACAAGTCGTCTGTCCCGAACCTGAAACGGTGATTACCGGTGCTTCGCCATTAAAAATGGTATATTGTTTAATAACTTGACAGCCATTTGGCAAAATTACGGTATGTGTCAGCGTAAATTGACCTAGTCCATACGTATGCGTAATTTGATTGGAGCCCGATAAATTGGCTTGGGTTGAATTAGGCGAGCCATCTCCCCAATTAAAGGTTTGGGTTGTTCCAACTTGATAACTAGTTACATTAAACAAAAAAGCAGTAGATAGACTCACACTACAATTTCTGAATAATGTTAATCCCCCCGAAGTGGTTGTAGCAAAACTTGCCCCATTATTTGCCAAGGTAATATTGGAAGTAGGGGCTGTATTTACTTGAACGGATAAGGAAGTGCTATTTGCTAGATTGTTTGTGTTTACTACCGCCAAGGAAGCGCTTGTGGTGGTTACCGTATTATAAATCACATTGTGTGGCCCAATACCTGTAGCGGTTGTTGGCGTAGCACCTGTGCCAAAATTCCAGGTATACGTTGCTCCGGGAACCGTATTGGTTGAAGTGTTAATAAAAGTCACTTGCTGCCCTTGACAAACCGTCACTGTACCTCCTGAGCTAGCGGGGAGAGTGGTGAATGAAGCAACTGGACTTTGTGCTAAAATTTCTTGAAAAAAAGAAAGAAAAAAAAGCATTGCGAAACTTAAAATTCGCATGGAAAAAGGTGAAATACTCATTTAATTAAATTATCGGTGTAAATATAGGTGATAAATAATGGAAAACACCTTGTTGGTGCAACTATCAGTTAATATCGGTTTATTACTAATATTAATTCAGCACCTTTGCCGAGAGTGCTTTTTAATTCACCTTTGATATTCGCCATTTTAATGCGGTGTTGTACATTCTGAATACCTAATCCTTTAAGAACTGTTTCCTCATCGAAGCCAATGCCGTTATCTGAAATTGAAATAGTGATATCACTAAATGTTTTCTCAATTTTAAAACTCACTGTTTTCGCAAGGGCATGTTTAATCGAGTTATTAACGAATTCCTGCACAATCCGGTATAAATTGAATTTATCAATATTAAGTAAATCATCCTCGGAAAATCCTTCTTGAATATCTACGATAAAATCCAATGCTCCAATAGAATTTACTCGATGTGCAAAGCGATGGATGGCATTTAAAAATCCGTGATCTAATTCTGGTGGAAGTAAACTATATGCAATTTCTTTGAGTTCTCTAATGCAATTTTGTATCAAGTGTCCAATTTCATCGTATTGATTTAACTGGTCGGTGTGCGGTGTTATACTTTGATATAGCAAATTTAGCAACACCATATTTTGACCCAATCCATCGTGCAGTTCTCGGGCAATTTTCTTCTTTTCACTTTCTTCTGCTTGTGAAATTATCTCATATTTTTTGCGCTCAAATTCGAGTTCTTCTGTTCGATCAATTATATGAGCAATAAACATGATTTCATCTACAGAATCGAGTTTATTTAAAATTACCTCAACTGTTTTTTCTTCCCCTGTTAGTGTTTCTTGAATAAATTCTTTTCGAAAAGAGGATTCACTGTTCAAGTTGGTGAAAGGTGTGTTTCCGAGCGAATTAAATTCATAAAAACTCAATCCATCAAATCCATCATGAGGCACTTCGTATAGGTCATGTGAGGCTTGATTTGCCATTTCTATCACCAATGATTCACCCCGCAATTTGAACATCGGCATGGGTGATTTATAAAACACATCCCGATATTTCTTTTCTGATTCCTCTAATTCGTCCTTTAATTTTTTTCGCAAACCCCCATAGTTAATGGTTTTTTCGAGTAGTTCAGGTTTAATATCACTTTTTAAGATGTAATCCTGAGCACCTTTAGAAACAATGCGCAATGCAATGCTTTTGTCATCTAAACCGGATAAAACGATGATGGAAGCATGCGGAAAAATGGATGTGATGGAGTCGTAAGTAGAAATTCCGTTTGAATCTAATATATTTAAATCGAGTAAAATTACCTCAGGAATAAATTCAAGTGCAGCTTCTTTGGCTTCTTGAATAGATGCAATAGCTAAAATGGATTCTGAATCAAACCCAACGGTAGTAAGTTGAAACTGAACTAAATCTGCAAAGCTATAATCATCCTCAACAATTAAAATTTGCGTTTTATTCATGATGTGAAATTAGAGTGTTTGCTGAATATTACTAAAAAATACGCGATCTTTATCTATTACTTCGTGCAACGCATCAAAAAAAGCGGGTTGGTTTTCAATTTCAATACAGTCTAATGGAAAAGTGAGTTGAAGGTTGTTTATGTAATCGAAGTAAACCGTTTGTTGTTGGATGGCAACTTTTCTTAATCCAGTAAAATAGATCAATATTATTTCTCTATCTGCTACTAAAATGGCTTTTGTTGAAAGTCCTACCCGGTATTTATTTCCTCCGTATATCGTAAATATCAGCGAATCCAATGCGAATAAAAGAAAAACGATAGCCGGAATAATTGTTTCTTTGGTTACTAAATACAAACCAACACTCAAGAAACTCATAATAACTACCTCGATTAGGTTGTAGGTGGCAATTCTTTTTTTTCTGGAGGAACTAACGGGTTGATTCCATTGAAACCGATTTAATTTTGTTACCATAGATAACGCCATCCATCTGCGCGTGGATCTTCTTAATTGTATGATGAAAAGAATAAAACCTAATGCTGCAAACAATTCAAAGCGGTAAGGAATTTCGGATCCGGTAATTCCTAAAGAATCAAACGGGATGTCAAATCCAATAAAGATAGCCAAGGCTAGTATGGGAAACGTTACGAATAGTGTTAATACGTTAATGAAACTATTCATTCGGAATTACTTTCAATTTTTGTTTAAAAACCACTATTCTCTGCTGAATTTGTTGAATTTTCCCATCAACTTCCTTTCGTAAGGCGTCTGCACCTTTTGATTTGGCGAAAAAACTCAAGTTATTTTCCATCTGATTGATTTCTGCATTCAGTTGGTCAATTTGCTTCCGAATAAATGTTTTTTCCCGTTGCAATGTTTGTATTCTATCGCTTCCAACTGGAAGAGATTCAAATCTTGCTTTGAAGATAATTAGTTCTTTTTCAGCAGGATCTATTTGTAATTTTTCGTAATGTGCATCTAATGTTTTCTTGTAAGACTGATACAATTCATCCCTTCCCTCAGCGGGAATAGGTCCAATTGCTTTCCACGAATCACTAAACTCCTTGAGCGCAGATAAATCGGATACTTTATCCCCGGATGCCGCAAAAGCAGTTAATTTCTCTAGGATTCCCTTTTTTTCTTCCAAATTAGTAATGAGCCCAGCCTCTTGTTCTTTCAGATTGTTTTCACGGGCATTAAAAAAGACGTCGCAACTTGCGCGAAACTCTGTCCATAATCTATTTTCTAAACGCTGACCAGCATTACCACTATTCTTCCATTCTTTTTGTAGTCGGATCAGTTTTTCTGATGTTGATCTCCAATCCGTTGAAAGCTGAAGGCTTTTCGCTTCTTCAATTAGTTTTCGTTTTTTATCAGCAATCTCGTTTTGGTGTGCTTCTATATTTTTATAAAATCCTTTTTTTGTATCAAAAAAGATATCACATGCTTCCCGAAAGGATTTCCAAATTTCTTCATTCTCTTTCTTCGGGGCTTGACCAATTGTTTTCCAGTTACTCTGGATTTTTAATAATGCTTCTGTACTCGTTTCCCATTGTTTTGCTGTTTGATTTTCAGCAAGTTTTTCATTTAATTGAGTAACTTGAAGAAGTAATTCTTTTTTCTTCTCCAGATTATCTAGTTGTACATTTCTTCTTTCGTTATAAAACTGGTTTATTTTTTCATAAACTGCCCGAACAGCATCCCAGTAATTTGTTTTTAGCTTCTCCCATTCCTCATTTTGAACAGGCCCTATTTCTTCCCATTCATTTTGAAGCGTGCGTAAAGCAGACTCCATATCTTTTATGTTCGTAGAGTTTTTAAGTATTTCCAACTGATTAATCAATGCTATCTTCAATTGGGTATTTCGGTGATAATCGTGGTCTTTTAACTCCCGATAAATTTTCATGTTATGAAAAAAAATCTCGAGCATACGTGAATATTCTCGCTGAATTTCGTCTCGTTTGTCTCTAGGAATCTCTCCTATTTTTTTCCAAGTTTCGTGAATTTCTTTTTTAGCGTTATATGCTGCACCAATATTTTCTTCATTTTCAATTACCTCGCGCAGTTTTTCAATCAATGATTTTTTATGACGTAGGTTCTCCTTTTCGAGCGCTTCTTTTAAGGTTTTTTGCTCGTTCCTTTTTGCTTTAAACGCATTGTAAGATACATAGAAAGCTTCTTTGAGCGGTGTAAAGTCAGTTGACTCGTATGCTTCACCTTTTTCTGCAGCATTTAGTTGGTTTACTTGTTCCTTGCGCTCTTCTTCTAAGATAAAGTCGTCAAATTTTCCTTTTAATTCCTGTGCTTCTTTTCCAATAATTAATAAATCTTCAGCTTGAAGTAAGGTAGTAATTTCTTGAATAAAATGATTGGTTTCCATACGTTTTGATTTAGGACAGTTGATTCATTTCAAAATTGGTCAACGTTACAAATTGTTGCATACGCTCATCCATGTCTGTAGCGGATATCTCTGTTAAACGTTCTGTACCAAATTTTTCAACGCTGAATGATGCAAGGGCCGAACCTGCAATAATTGCACGTTTCATGTTCTCAAACGAAATATCATCTGTAGCGGCAATATATCCCATAAAACCACCAGCAAAAGTATCTCCAGCACCAGTTGGATCAAAAACCTCTTCTAAAGGTAATGCTGGGGCAAAGAAAACGTGGTCGCCGTGAAATAGTAATGCGCCATGTTCTCCTTTTTTAATAATGAGTATTTTTGGGCCCATCGCTCGAATTACTTTAGACGCTTTCAATAATGAATATTCTTTGGATAATTGGCGCGCCTCTTCGTCATTAATAATCAAAACATCTACCATAGAAATTGTCTCCATCAAATCAGTAAGTGCTATATCCATCCAAAAATTCATGGTATCCATAGCAATCAATTTGGGCCTACTTGCCATGCGTTCAATTACTTGACGTTGAACCTGCGGTGAAAGATTTCCTAGCATTAAATAATCTGCTTGTTGAAATTCTTCTGGAACTATTGGATCAAAATTTTCAAGAACATTCAACTCTGTCACCAAAGTATCGCGGGAGTTCATGTCATTGTGGTATTTTCCAGACCAAAAAAATGTTTTTTCACCTTCTTTTATTTGAATACCCGACGTGTTTATCCCTCTGGATTTCATGAATTCTAATGTTTCTGTCGGAAAATCATCTCCTACTACGGAAATAATTCCCTGGTTTTTCATGAAAAATGATGCAGACAAGGAAATAAAAGTTCCTGCTCCACCAACAATTTTGTTTGTTTTGCCAAATGGAGTTTCAATGGCATCAAAGGCAACACTGCCAACCGTAACAAGACGCATAATTATTTATTTTGGATTACAAAGATACGGTATTCGCTTTGAAATTTATTCAAAGCGATTTTTTTTTACGTGTGAAATAAATCGGTCTTTACTTAATGAATCAATAGTTTCATTGAATTCGTTGGAAAACATCACAATTGATGAGAGTCTGGGAATAAAAAAAAGATGTTTTTTCTTTAGGTCTTGTTGGCGTTAATTTGCCATTTCGCTCATGAATTTGATGCGCATAAGTCTCAATTCCTCCTCAGAATAAGCGCCATCGAATTCGTGATAAGCAGCAACAATATCATCGGTTTCGGCCTCAGAGAAATAGTCGTAAATTTCTTCTTGGTTTTCACTATCCATCAATGTTTCAATGTAATAGTTTATATTTACTCGTGTACCCGAAGAAACGATCGCTTCAATTTCGTCAATAATTTCTGGAAGTTCTTTTCCTTGCGAACGCCCAATGTCTTCCAATGGTAATTTGCGATCAATATTTTGAATCAACTGTACTTTTAATCCTGATTTGTTCACCAATGATTTTATAACCATATCTAGTGGTCGTTCAATATCATTTTCCGTTACATATTTTTCAATCAGAGCAACAAAGGGTTCGCCGTATCTGGATGCTTTACCAGAGCCAACACCTTGTATATTTGTTAATTCATCTAATGTGATAGGATAATGAAAGCACATATCTTTCAATGAAGGATCTTGAAAAATCACAAACGGTGGTATGTTTCTCTGCTTAGAAAGGGATTTACGTAAATCCAATAACATATCGTATAAAACATCATCAAAAGCACCACCTTTATTTCCCGGGGAAATCAATGAATCATCGTCATCATCGGTGTTTGAGAAATCCCTTTCCTGAATTAATAAGAAAGGTTTTGGGTTTGTAATAAAATCTTTACCTGCTTGTGTTAACTTAATTATTCCATAAGTCTCAATGTCTTTTGAAATCAATCCTGCCACAGTGGTTTGTCTGATTACTGCATTCCAGAAATTTTCATCCTTTTCTTTTCCAACCCCAAAAAGAGGTAAAATATCATGCTGATAAGATTTGATGTCCGAAGTAACATTTCCGGCAAGAAAGGCACAATAATGCTTCGATTTCTGAGATTCATTCAGTACTTTGATTGATTGAAGCAACATAGTAACATACGCACCACCTTCTTTTCGCTCTTTTGGATTTTTGCAATTATCACAATTCTCCGAACAACTTTTTTCATCAAATTGCTCGCCAAAATAATGCAAAACAAATTTACGTCTACAAAGAGAGGTTTCTGCGTAGGACACCATTTCACCCAACAACTGTTTTCCGATTTCTTGTTCAGAAACAGGTTTTCCTTGAAGAAACTTCTCTAATTTTTCGATGTCTTTATAACTGTAAAAAGCAATACACTCACCTTCACCACCGTCTCGTCCGGCACGGCCTGTTTCCTGGTAATAACTCTCTATCGATTTCGGTATGTCATGGTGAATCACGAAGCGCACATCTGGCTTATCGATACCCATTCCAAATGCAATGGTAGCAACAATAACCTCCACATCTTCCATTAAAAACATATCTTGATGTTTCGCACGTGTTGTAGCGTCTAAACCAGCATGATAAGGAAGTGCTTGGATTCCGTTAATTTGGAGCAATTCAGCAAACTCTTCTACTTTTTTTCTACTCAAACAATAAATAATTCCGCTTTTTCCTGCTTTATTTTTGATGTATTTTACAATCTGTTTTTCCACATCTCGTTTGGGTCTGATCTCGTAAAATAAGTTGTCTCGGTTAAAAGAAGACTTGAAAACCGTAGCGTCCAACATATTCAAGTTTTTTTGAATGTCATGCTGAACCTTGGGTGTAGCTGTAGCGGTCAATGCAATAATTGGAACATTAGAGATTCGTTCGAAAATCTCTCGTAATCTTCTGTATTCAGGTCGAAAGTCATGTCCCCACTCAGAGATACAATGTGCTTCGTCAATAGCAAAGAAGGAAACTTCAACAGAAGTTAAAAAATCAATATTCTCTTTTTTTGTAAGTGATTCGGGAGCCACAAACAACATTTTGGTAACTCCTGATTGGATATCTTGTTTAACTTTAGTTATTTCTGATTTTGAAAGTGATGAGTTTAAAAAATGAGCAACAGCCTCATTATCACTAACATTCCGAATGGAATCAACTTGATTTTTCATCAATGCTATTAACGGCGATACTATAATTGCTGTTCCATTGGAAATCAAAGCTGGAAGTTGATAGCAAAGTGATTTACCACCACCCGTTGGCATAATAACAAAGGTGTTTTTGCCTGAAAGTACATTTTCAATAACGGATTCTTGACTTCCCTTAAATTGATCAAATCCGAAGAATTTTTTCAAGGAAGCTTTTAAATCTATTTTTTCTTCTGTTAAATAGGTTGGGTCGGTCATAAATGCATTTGAATATTTACAGAAAGTTTTTTGTATGCTAAATTTAAGTTAAATTTTTTAATTGACAGTCTTTACAATTGTTTTTATCAAATTGTTTGGAAAACTTTAGGTATTATTTACATATTCTTCTTGTTTCATTCATTTTACGCATAAAACCAGTGTTAAAAATAAATTAATATCTTTGAAAGTATTGTAGTTAAAATCAATTATTATTAAATGTACGACGAACGAATTGAAGCATTCATAAAACTAGCCTTAATTGATAATGTTTTAACCGATAAGGAACGGGAAATATTAATTCGCAAGGCTGTTGAAGCTGGAATTGATCAGGATGAATTTGAAATGGTGTTGGATGCGCGCTTGTTTGAGAGGAATACGGAAGAAGATTCTTCTGAACCAGAACTACGTAACACGGAAGCAGTTAATTCAGCATTGATTGACGCGGCACCAACCAAGCCAAAAGCAGATTTATCCAAATGTCCTGCTTGTGGAGGCGTTCTTCCTGCTTATGCGGCTCGTTGCACAGATTGTAATTTTGAAATTTCCGAAAGAGATTCTAATGCAAGCATTCAAAAATTATTTGAAATGTTGAATCAAATCGAATCATCGCGTCAGGATTCAGTTGATTCATCTAACCCCTTTGCTGCACTAGGTAATTTTTATGCCAAATCATTTTCTAGTATCCTAGGTCCTGGAGCGATCGAGCGGAAAAAAATGGAAGTTATTTCTAGTTTTCCCATTCCTACTACCAAGGCGGATATGCTCGAGTTTTTGGCTTTGGCTCTTCCGAAAGCGAAGCAAAATGGAAATTTCCTGACCCGAAACTCTGCGGAAAATAAGGTACATAATGAAATGGTTCCTGTCTGGAAAACAAAATGTGAACAGATAATTATAAAAGCGCGATTTTCATTAAAGGATGATCCGAAAATACTTCAAGAAATAAACAATTACGCAACTCAAATTGAAATAAATTAAATTATGGGACTTTTTACTAGTTCAGAAGGTGGTTTTATGGATGTTATCCGGTGTGATGAGCCAGACTATCTTGTTTGGAAATGGAATCCGTCTGGAAATGGCGATAACACAAAAAAAGAAAATGCTATTCGTTATGGCAGTATTTTGCGCGTTAAACAGGGAGAAGTAGCCGTTTTTGTCTACTCAAAAGATGGGGGCGAGATTCAGGATTTTATCGTTGGGCCGCATGATGAAACCATAAAAACCGCCAATTTCCCTATTCTATCAAATATTGTGGGAACCGCCTTTGGAGGTCAAAGCCCGTTTCAAGCAGAGGTTTATTTCATTAATATTTCGGGTAATAATCAATTGAAATTTGGAATTCCTTATTTTGATGTTTTTGACCCACGTTTCAATGATTTTTCTGTTCCTGTAGCTGTTCGTGGCACCCTAACGTTTAATTTGACCGATTATCGTACATTCATTCAGCTGAATAGGTTGATTGAATTTAACAAGGAGGATTTATTTAATCAAATTAAGGATGCTATTACTAAAAGAATTAAACAAGTTGTAACGAACATACCTTCTGAAACACAAAGGCCAGTAATACAATTAGAGCGAAATATTCTTGAAGTAAATGAACGAGTAACGCCAGAAATTCAGCAGCGACTTTCTACCGATTTCGGATTAAATCTCAAAGCGTTAGATATCAGTGCAATTGAAATTGATAAAGAAAGTGAGGATTACCAGAAATTACTGGCAATTACAGCAAATCAAGTAACTAAAACAATAGATGCACAAAGCGAGGTAAACATTAAAAACTTGGTAGATACACAAGAAATTAATGCTCAAAATTTGGAAGAAACCTTGCGGGTGCAGCGTGAGGAGGCCCAACGTGCTCAAAAATTACAAACAGAAACCAACTTTATTAATACGCATGCATTGAACCAACAAGCAGATGTACTCAAAACTGCTGCGGGTAGCTTAGGAACAATGGGTCAAGTAGGAGGAGAGGGTTCTGGAATGAATCCAGCAGGAATGATGACCGGAATGGCCTTGGGTGGCGCAATGGGGAATCAAATGGCTGGCATGATGAATCAAATGGGTCAAAACATCAATCAAAATCAACAGAATCCACCACCTTTGCCAACATCAGTAAGTTTTTTCGTCGTTTTGAATGGGCAACAAGCAGGACCGTTTTCCATGGCAGAACTAACCCAGTTGGTTTCCAATAGTCAGCTTACAAAAGAAACGCATGTTTGGAAAGCGGGGATGGGAAATTGGGAAAAGGCCGAATCTGTTCCAGATTTATCAATGCTATTTGCTCATGTTCCTCCTCCAATTCCTCCAATAATTTAATATTGATATATGAATGATTCAGATTTTTTTTCAGTAGATAAATTGGTAGAATTCGGGTTAGGTTTAGCCATTTCTCAGCAAATGGTTGCATCAATGAATTACACCTTAACAAACTCCGTTATCCCAGGATCCTCGAACGTTCTTTCGCCCAATCTTTCGCCCGAATTGTTTTATTTTGCCCCAGAAAATCAAGTAATGGGGCCTTTTGCCGCAAAAGAAACATTGGATTTGATTCAGCAAGGTAAAATCAATAAAGACACTCTAGCATGGAAACCAGGAAACCCAGCATGGAAAAAAATCGAGGAAATGCCGGAAGTATTGAAGTATATTGCTCTTGCGCCGCCTCAATTACCTTAATTGTTATTTTATGAAAATTAATTACGTTTTACTGGCTTTTGCTGTCGCTATTTCGGCGTTATTGTCATATGGTTTTTTACTACTACCTAATTTTTTTACAACTTCAAGTAATTTAAAAATAACTATTGGATTGAATATGTTTCTGATTTTTTCTCTTTGCTTGACTCTTGGTATAGCTATTTCTACCCAGAGTAAAAAAGCTACGTTATTGATCAAAACTGCTGGATTCACCGCTTTCTTATTGTCGATTTTACTATTTTTTATTCTCAAACTGTTCGTGTTTTCATCAGGAATAATCATCGTGTTTTCCGGGCTATTTTTCCTATTTACGCTCTTAATTACCTATGCTCTGCAGAAAAGTAAAGTATAACATTTTGAAATCATGCGTATATTTCAACTAGCATTACTAGGTTGCTACCTATTTAAATTTTCTTTTGGAACTACCCAAATGATTGATAATAGAGAAGGAAAAGCTTTTTCTGAAAAGCCCTTTTTCAATCAACGTTTCATTTACAAAAACAAGATCAAACGCATTAAAGGAAATTTTTCTGTTACGAGTCCTTCCACATCCATTATGCAAACCGGACTTTACTCTATGTATGAGTTTGATAACAAGGGCAGATTGAGTTATACGCTCGAAACATATCAAGGAACGGAGCGGAAAGATTCACTCGAAAATTTTTTCTATTACAATGAGGAGGATTTACTTGTTCAGCATCGAAAAAAAGAATACAACGGTTATACCTCAATCATAAATGAATATAATACAGACGGTCGTATTCAAAAACAAGTGTATCGAAGAGATATTTTGGATGAAAAGAACCAATTAGTCGAGTCTTACGTGATTAGTGAAGAAACAATGAAGTATGAACTATCCGAAAACAAGGAAAAGCAAATAATTTTTAATAATTACAACTTACCCTATTTGGAAATTACTCGGGTGTATAATGCGGATAACTATTTAATTGAAGAAATTGAGCAATCTAGAACAACAACTGGAATGTATCGAAAAACCTTTGCCTATAACAATCATGGTTGGCTTGAATCGATTAAGAAATTCAGTGATAATGGCGCTGAGCCGGTTGAGGAAAAAAAATTCAAATATGATACTTTCGGTAATCTAATCAATATATATACGTTTTCTTTCAATGAGTTGAAGGAGGAAAAAGAAATATATTACAATGACAAGACATTTATCCTTTCCAACATGCTTGTGATAGACCCAAAAACAAAACGGGTGAAAATTTTACAATTTAAGGATAAAGTATTTTATAATTAACTGTAACTTTTAGTTGCCTTTTCTGTCTTATTATCTCAATGAAACGTAGCGATTACAATACGGCTGTTGATTTATACGCAGACGGATTATTCAGATTTGCTCTCAAGCAAGTATTGGATCGCGCTGTTGCTCAAGATTTAGTACAAGATACTTTTATGAAAGTGTGGGAAAAACGAGAAACGATTCAAGCTGAAAAGGTGAAGTCATATTTGTTTACAACGCTCTATCACTTGGTGGTTGATTGGTCCAAAAAACCCAAATCAATTCAAAACAGCAATCTTCTGGCTCACTCCTTTATATCAAAAGAGCCACAGGTATTCGACTTGCAAACCACGATTGAGGAGGCGCTCCAAAAATTGAATCAAATTCAAAAAACGGTGCTGTTGTTGCGTGATTATGAAGGTTATACTTATTCGGAAATTGGTGAGATGACTGGGCTAACTGAAACGCAAGTGAAGGTCTATATTTTTAGGGCACGTCGGCAAATGAAAGCTTATTTTGTTCACTTAGAAAATATTGTATAATGAAACAAGTAATCAATTTAGCCAATTTCGAAGCATATTACTTGGATTTTTATGAAGGAAATTTAAGTGAAAGCCAAATCCAAGAATTACTGTCTTTTTTGGATGAAAATCCTTCTTTAAAAACACCATTCAACCTCATAGATTTTCATCTCGATACGGAATTAACAGATCATTTTCCTGAATATCTCATAGAGGATTTGTATCAGTTTTCAATTCAAGATACACCGGTTTGCGCTTCTTCACTTTCCTTTTTTCAGGCTGCAAATACCGATGGGATATTACCTCCAGAAAAGAAAAAGGAATTAGAATTATTTGAACATTCAGCCGAAAGATATCAGAAATCAGGTGCTCTTTATGCGCAAACTAAATTAGCTCCCGATTTTTCTGTCGTTTTTGAGGGCAAAAATAAACTCAAACAACCTTATCAGGGTGTTTTTTCGATTAAGCGTTTAATCTACGCAGCTGCTTGTATTCTTGTATTTTTCTTTTTTATTAATCAAAATGAACAAGCTACAAATACAGGATCTACAACGGTTTCTATAAAACCAAATCCAAATAAAAAAGGGGTAAAACCAAGAACAAATAACTCTGCAAATGGGAATTATGTACCAACGGATTCGGTCGAGTATTTGCCTGCCTTTTCCACAGCGAAAAAACAGAGTCAAGAAAAACCACTTGAAATTAAAGAGGATGCTTTGATCGTGGATCAATTTACCATAGTGCCTTTGAATACAGACTCACTGAAAGCAACACCGAATACTGTCGATGTGGCGACTGTATTTCCTGAGGATTTTATTCAAACAAAAGAGGAGGAGGACCGACAAGATGTCACGCACAATGTTGCATCGACGGACATAATTGAACATAAACAATTTCCATTGCTCTCAAAGTTATTCAATAAATATTTTCATATTAATCTCGGTTTAGGAAAAAAGAAACGACTTCATTCAGATGAATATTATTTGGTGATTGGCACTTTTGAAGTTTCTAGAAATATTAGTAAATAGATTTAATTCATTTCACGGTTTATTCAACCGCAAAATCGTTAAATTTGTTCAAAATTCTTTAACATGCAAGTTCCTGTAACCGTATATACCGAAATGACTCCAAACCCAACAACCATGAAATTTGTTGCCAATAAATATTTATTGGTTAGTGGAGAGTCTGTTGAATTTAAAAATAGTAACGACTCAAAAGGATATTCCCCTTTGGCAGAAGAACTTTTTAAGTTTCCTTTTGTAAACGGCGTTTTCATCGCAGCAAATTTTGTAACGATCACCAAAACAGACAATGTTCCTTGGGATTTTATAACTATGGAATTGCGAGAATTTGTGAAAAATTGGATTGCTGACGGCAAAGATGTATTGGTACAAATGCCACCTGAAAAACAAGCAGAACTAACCAATGCTGAGAAACCTCAAGTCCATGAACCTCATGAAATTGATGATGCTATTCGTTCTTTATTGGATGAGTATGTTCGACCTGCTGTAGAAAGCGATGGTGGAGCAATTGATTATAGAGGTTTTGCCGATGGTAAAGTAACCGTAGTTATGAAAGGATCTTGCGCTGGTTGTCCTTCTTCAACGGCAACATTAAAAGGAGGAATTGAGAATTTATTGAAGCAGCATTTACCGGAAGTTCTGGAAGTTGTGGCAGAAAATGGATAACAGCTAACTTGCACCGATGAAAAAATGGTTCACCTTATTTATTGTACATTGTTTTTTGGTTGCTTGTTCAACCAATGAGGACAACTTACCTAAGGTTGCTAAAGGAGGAAAGAGTTACGGCGGTGATTTCCGATTCATGTCCTTAGAAAAGGTGTCGAATCTTTTTCCCATGCACTCTCTGGACCTATATTCTCAACGAATTAATACACAAATTTACGAATCTCTTTTCAAGGAGGATTTAACAGGAAAACGAGTAATTCCCCATTTAGTTGATCAGCATACTGTTTCTGCTGACGGACTTAAACACACCATTCAGTTGCGAAAAGGCATTTACTTTCACGAAAATGAGTGTTTTGAAAACAAAACAAAAGAATTGCAAGCTACTGATATTCAGTATGTATTGGAATTTGCTTGCTCTGGATTGTCATTAAATCATTTAGCGCATCTTTTGGTAAACAAGATTAAAGGCTCTGAAGAATTTCACAAAGCCTCAAAAAAAATGTTATCTCCCAACCATATTTCAGGAATAAAAATTATTGATGCATATACAGTTTCAATTACCTTAAACAAGCCCTACGCCGAATTTCAAAAGATTTTATCCCATCCAGGTTTGGGTGTTTTCCCCAAAGAGGCATATGTGCATTATGGAGAAAACATATTGAAAAACCCTGTAGGAACGGGGCCTTTTCAATTGGATAAGATGAATGATGAAGGTATTCGACTCAAACGAAATAATCGCTATTGGAAAAAGGACAGTTTTGGAAATCAATTGCCTTTTTTGGCTTCTTTGAGTATGAAATATGCGAAAAATAAAAATAGTGAATTGGAAGCTTTTGAAAAAAATGAAGTGGATATTGTGTTGGAAGTTCCCGTTGAAAATGTGCAAGATCTTTTTGGTTCCTTAGCCGATGCTCAAAAAGGCAAAACTATTCGGCACCGCATTTTTTCTCGGAAAAGTTCATCCATCAATTACCTAGCGTTCTCCCTAGATAAAGAGCCCTTTAACAACATCCATGTGCGAAAAGCTTTTCAATTAGCGATTGATCGTTCTAAAATAGTAAATGAAGTTTTATTGGGTGAAGGTTTTCCCGCTATCAATGGTTTTATTCCCGAAATGGATGGCTATCAGCTTGATTCTACAATCCAACTGAGGTTTGATCCTAGTGAAGCGAAACAAGAATTAGCAAAGGCCGGTTTTGGTGGAGGAAATGAGTTTCCGCAACTTAAATTGTGGGTCAATTCAATTGATGGTAGTTCCGTGAGTAAATGGACAAAGGATATTATTGCTCAATTGAAAGCTAATTTAGGAATTGATATTCAACTTCAATATTGCTCGTTCAAAGAAAAAATCGATGCGATTTCACGGGGTGACGCATTGATTTGGCGTTCCGGTTGGGTTGCTGATTATCCAGATCCTGAGAGTTTTATGAGTATTTTTTATGGCCCACATTCGTTGGTCAATCCTAGTTGGGGGAATGTAACTTCAAAAAATCCAATTTTTAATGAGTTTTACGAAAAATCCCTTATTGAAAAAGAAGTAACAACCCGAACTAGATTCTTAAATCAATGTAATAATATATTAATGGATGAAGCATTGATTCTTCCAATTTATTCCGATGATTTTTTCGTTGTGTTGAATCTAACCCTGCGTGATTTCCAAGTTAATTCATTGGAAACAATGGACTTATCTATGGCGTATATCAAGTCTATCCAATAGCTTTAAGTATCTCTTCAATGTAATTTAATACACTTTCTCTTCCGTGTTTGGAAGTGCTGGAAGTGGAAAAAACGGGTGGTATTGTTGCCCAAGTTTTACCTAATTCTTTTTTGAGCTTCACTAAATTTCTAGAAAATTCTGATGCCGATAATTTATCTAGCTTGGTGAAAATAATTGAAAATGGAATTTGTTTTTCTCCACACCAATTCATAAATTCTAGGTCAATTTTCTGAGGTTCTAATCGGGCATCAACCAATACAAAAAGATTGACTAATGATTCACATTTCGTTAAATAGTCAACAATAAACTTTTCCCATGTTGCACGGTCTTTCTTGGATGCGCGGGCATATCCAAAACCAGGTAAATCAACTAAATACCAATTTTCATTGATGATAAAATGATTAATTAATCTAGTTTTTCCTGGCGTTCCTGAGGTCTTAGCTAATTTTTTTTTCCCCGTTAGCATATTAATCAAGGAAGACTTCCCAACATTGGATCTACCAATAAATGCAAATTCGGGTTTGCCATCTTTTGGCCCTTTTTTAAAATCGGTTGAGGAAATTACAAATTCTGCCTGCTTGATTACTAACATAGCACAAAGTTAATTAAATTAATTCGTGAATCTGCTTTATCTCAATGGATACTCTGCTGCGTTCAATCATATTTTAGTCTATCTATTATAGGAAAACTTACAACGAGCGAAAATAGTTATCTTTGCAACTCAAATTGGAAATTATGAGTTATGTGGAACTCTCTGAACAAGAGATACAACGACGAGAATCCTTACAGAAGTTGCGTGAATTAGGCATTAATCCGTATCCTGCTGATTTATATCCTGTTACTGATTTTGCTAGTGAAGTGAAAGCTAATTTTAGTGAAGGAAAACAGATTTGCTTGGCTGGTCGAATGATGAGTCAACGGATTATGGGTAAGGCATCTTTTGCTGAATTGCAAGATTCATCAGGAAGAATTCAGGTATATATTAATCGGGATGAACTTTGTCCAGGTGAAGATAAAACCATGTACAATGAAGTTTTTAAACGCTATTTGGATTTAGGTGATTTTATTGGTGTGAAAGGGTATGTGTTTAAAACTCAAGTGGGTGAGATTTCAGTGCATGTTCAAGAGTTTACGCTATTAAGTAAATCGCTAAAGCCGCTGCCCCTTCCAAAAACGGATAATGAAGGAAGGATTCACGATGCTTTTACTGACCCCGAATTGCGTTATCGTCAACGATATGTGGATTTGGTGGTAAATCCCAATATCAAAGAGATTTTTATTAAACGAACAAAATTGTTCAATGCGATGCGTCAGTTTTTCAATGATGCAGGATATATGGAAGTTGAAACGCCCGTTTTACAGGCAATTCCTGGCGGTGCGTCGGCTAGACCATTTATGACACATCACAATGCGTTAGATATTCCACTTTACATGAGAATTGCCAACGAATTATACTTGAAAAGATTGATTGTTGGTGGTTTTGATGGGGTTTATGAGTTTTCCAAAAATTTTAGAAATGAAGGAATGGATCGAACCCATAATCCGGAGTTTACTGCAATGGAAATCTACGTTGCCTATAAAGATTATAATTGGATGATGGAGTTTACAGAACAACTATTGGAGCATTGTGCTCTAGCTGTAAATGGTACAACATCCGCTATTTTTGGAGAACATACAATCGATTTTAAAGCGCCATACAAACGTGTTACCATGCGTCAGTCTATCATTGATTTTACCGAATTTGACATTCATGGAAAGTCAGAAGATGAATTAAGAATTGCTGCATTGAGTATGGGAATTGCCGTTGATGAAACAATGGGTAAAGGAAAACTTATTGATGAGATTTTTGGAGAGAAATGCGAGGGGAAATACATTCAGCCTACATTTATTACTGATTACCCCAAGGAAATGTCTCCTTTGTGCAAAGCTCATCGAGATAATCCAGAATTAACGGAGCGATTTGAATTAATGGTCTGTGGGAAAGAAGTAGCAAATGCTTATTCTGAGTTAAATGACCCTATTGATCAACGTGAACGGTTTGAAGAACAATTGCGTTTACAAGAAAAAGGGGATGATGAAGCCATGTTTATTGATCAAGATTTCTTGCGTTCTCTGGAATATGGAATGCCGCCAACGAGTGGACTTGGAATTGGAATGGATCGTCTGATTATGTATCTAACAAATAATCCGTCTATTCAGGAAGTTTTGTTTTTTCCGCAGATGCGTCCAGAAATCGTTACTCCAAAAATTGAACTTTCCGAAACGGAATCTACCATTTTTGAGTGTATGAAAATTGAAAAAGAAATGCTTCTCGCAGATTTGCGTTCCAAAGTTGATATGAGTAATAAACAATGGGATACAAGTATAAAAACACTTACAAAAAACAACTTGCTGAAAGTTTCAAAAGAGGATGAGGTTTTATATATTCGATTGATTTAAATTAATGTCATGAAAACGAAAGAAGAGATAGTTCAAAACTGGTTGCCACGCTACACGGGTAAGCAGTTGGGGGATTTTGGAAAGTATATTTTATTAACCAATTTTTCCGGTTACGTAAATCTCTTTGCTGAATGGAATGAAGTGGAGGTTGAAGGCCAGGATAGACCGATGCAATCCGCGACAAAAGATGGCATTACCATTATTAACTTTAGTATGGGAAGTGCAATGGCGGCAACTATCGTTGATCTTTTATCAGCTATTGAACCTAAGGCGGTTCTGTTTTTAGGAAAATGTGGTGGATTGAAAAAAAAGAGTCAAGTGGGCGATTTAATTCTTCCCATTGCAGCCATTCGTGGCGAAGGAACTTCTAATGATTATTTTCCTCCTGAAGTACCGGCTTTGCCTTCGTTTAACTTACAAAAAGCTATTTCCTACACCATTCGCTTAAGCGGAAGAGATTATTGGTCAGGTACTGTATATACCACGAATCGGCGTGTATGGGAGCATGATGAAAAGTTTAAAGAGTATCTAAAGGCTATTCGTGCAATGGCTATCGACATGGAAACGGCAACTATTTTCAGTGTTGGTTTCTATAATGAAATTCCTGTTGGTGCTTTGCTTTTAGTAAGTGATCAACCAATGACACCTGAAGGGGTGAAAACAGAAACGAGTGATCAAAAAGTAACCACAGAATTTGTGAATGATCATTTGCATATTGGAATAGATTCCTTAAAGGAACTTCAAAATACGGGAATTTCAGTCAAGCATTTAAAATACTAAACATTAATTAGTCATAAATAAGAAAGGCGCCACATTGTGACGCCTTTCCGTTGTAGTAGGCATAATTATATTATGCACCGGTAGATTCTGAAAGTAATTCTTCATCAGAACCTTTGTTTTTTCTAAAAGTTAATTTGTCTTTGATTCTGTCAACAATGTAGTACATCATAGGCACAACAATAATTGTAAGGAACATAGAGCTGG
>CAIUSK010000467.1 GCA_903901805.1 uncultured Flavobacteriales bacterium | reverse complement strand
GAAGTAATCGAAGGTACGGTAATGATGATTACAAAAAAAGAAATCATTATTAACCTAGGTTACAAATCCGAAGGTGTTGTTCCTTCTAACGAATTTCGTTACAATGCGGATTTAAAAGTAGGTGATACGGTTGATGTATACGTAGAATGCCAAGAAGACAAAACTGGTCAATTGGTTGTTTCTCACCGTACAGCGCGTATGCACAAAGCTTGGCTTCGTGTAAATGACGTATTACGTACAGGAGAAATTATTACTGGATATGTTAAATGTCGTACGAAAGGTGGATTAATCGTTGATGTATTTGGTATTGAAGCATTCTTACCAGGTTCTCAAATTGATGTTAAGCCAATCAGAGACTATGATGTATATGTTGGTAAAAACATGGAATTCAAAGTAGTGAAAATCAACGAAGAATTTAGAAATGTTGTTGTATCTCATAAAGCGCTTATTGAAGCTGAATTAGAAGAGCAGAAAAAACAAATCATTTCTGGTTTAGAGAAAGGTCAAGTACTAGAAGGTATTGTGAAAAACGTTACATCATATGGTGTATTCATCGATTTAGGTGGAGTAGACGGATTGATTCACATTACAGATCTATCTTGGGGTCGCGTAACGCATCCTGAAGAAATGCTTGAATTAGATCAAAAATTGAACGTGGTTATTCTTGATTTTGATGATGATAAAAAACGTATCGCTCTTGGTTTAAAACAATTACAACCACATCCATGGGATTCTTTAGATGCTAACTTAAATGTTGGTGACAAAGTTTCAGGAAAAGTTGTTGTTATGGCGGATTATGGTGCTTTCATCGAAATCGCTGCAGGAGTTGAAGGATTGATTCACGTTTCTGAAATGAGCTGGTCTCAGCATTTACGTTCTGCTCAAGACTTCATGAAAGTAGGTGATACTGTTGAAGCACTTATCTTAACTTTAGACAGAGAAGAAAGAAAAATGTCTCTAGGTATCAAACAATTGATGCCAGATCCATGGACTGCAATCGAAGCTAAATATTCAGTTAGTTCTAAACACACTGCAAAAGTTAGAAACTTTACCAATTTTGGTGTTTTTGTTGAATTAGAAGAAGGTGTTGATGGTTTAATCCATATCTCTGATCTTTCTTGGCAAAAGAAAATCAAGCATCCATCTGAATTCTGCAAAGTAGGTGATGAGATGGCTGTTGTTGTATTGGAAATTGATCGCGAAAGCAGAAGAATTTCTTTAGGTCACAAACAATTAGAAGAAAATCCTTGGGATGTATTCGAAACAATGTTTGCTGAAGGAACTGTTCATCAAGGTACAATTATCGATATGAAAGATAAATCAGGTATCGTTGCATTACCATACGGTGTTGAAGGAATTTGTCCTGCTAAACACTTGAAAAAAGAAGATGGTTCGCAAGCTGGATTGGAAGAAACACTGGATTTTAAAGTGATTGAATTCAATAAAGAAGCGAAAAAAATCGTTGTTTCTCATACTCGATTGTTTGAGGAAGGATCAGATAAACCAACAGCTTCTAAACCGGCGGCTAAAAAACCTACCAAAGGTACAGCAACAGATAGCGCTGTGAAAGCAGTAAATCAAACATCTGAGAAATCTACACTTGGAGATATCGATGCGTTGGCTGAATTGAAAGAAAAAATGGAAAAAGGAGAATAATCTCTTTTAGGTATATTTTCGTAAACGGCTGTCCCTAGGGATGGCCGTTTTTATTTTGTGCCCTCCACAAAAACTTCAAAAATCAAGATGGAATTTTCGGGGATTGAACCCTTTGAACTTCTTCCATACGCCATGTGCGGCGGGCAAATAAAACGAACTTTAGAACCAACCTTTTTACCCACTAATACTTCTTTCCATCCGGCAATAACAGTTGTCATATCCAACTCTATCGGTTTTCTAGTTTTGTCAAATACAGTTCCATTGATTAAATATCCCGTGTAGCTCACCACCAAAATATCCCGCAAATGTATTTCATTGCCCTTTCCTTCTTCTACTAGTTGCTGGTAAATTCCAGATTCAGATTTTTCCATTTTCCATCCTTTTTTCTGAATCAAGGCTTTAATTTGAAGATCTACTTGTGATTTTTCACTGTCGGAATAACTTCCACAAGATGAAAAAACAAATAAAAGAACCGAAAGGGGGAATATGAATTTCATTTATTTTAAGAATTAAGTCGTAAAGATAATACTACGCTTCTTTCAATTCGCTTAAAAGACTAAATTTGTAAGACTAAATTTTGAAGGAATACAAACCAATTTATATGACAAAGAACATTCATTTAATTCTCAATTCTTCCGAGTTAGGAGCAGGAACACGTGGTGCTTCTCTTGGGCCTGCGGCAATACAAGTAGCTGCTAGAGAGGTTGGTAGTGATTTTTTTGGTGGTAAAACAACAACACATATTTTAGATCGAAATCCATTATTGGATATGCCTACTTCATACCCATTTGCAAAAAGAATAGATGGTGTATCTGAGGTGGCAAATGACATTGTACATCAAGTAAGTCAAGTTCTGGAGTCAAATGAATTCCCATTAGTTCTTGCTGCCGATCATTCTTCTGCGGCGTTTACCATTGGTGGAATTCGGAAAGCCTTTCCAGATAAAAAATTAGGTGTTATTTGGATTGATGCACATGGTGATTTACATTCTCCGTATACAACCCCTTCAGGAAATATTCACGGAATGCCACTCGCTATTGCATTGGGATTGGATAACTTGGAAATGAAAAGAAATGAGTTGGATGAGAAAAGCTATTCTTATTGGGAAAACCTCAAGCAGTTAGCGGGAGCATCACCCCTATTTCAACCTGAAAGCCT
>CAIUSK010000466.1 GCA_903901805.1 uncultured Flavobacteriales bacterium | reverse complement strand
GCCCTTTGTCGTCAGTAATTAAAGATGAAATGGCTTATAAACGGTATCTAGAAAAAGCGAAGGTTGATCCGAAAGATTGTTATACTTATTTCTTTGAAAAAAACGGAATGAATGTTTTCTTAATAGCGGAATGGAATGAAGATCATTTTCGCTTTCTTCGTATTAAGAATTTGAAGGTGTTGTTGAATTAACGGTTTGTAGCTAAGGAAAATCAGGGCTTCCCTTACCAAGTTTTTCTATTTCAACCATTTATCAATATTCACACTTTGGTGTAATATCCTAATTATTTCCAATTTTTGGTCATCAACAATTCTGTAGAAAATGATGTGCGATTTCACAAACGACACTCTGTATCCGAGGCGAATGTATTCAGCAGACTTACCGGTGTAATAATTTGACTGTAAAAACTTGATTTCGTCAATTAGCAATGAGTAATACCTATCAGCTTGCTCAATGGACCATTTTCTCCGGGTGTAGATCCATATTTCTTCCAAATCCGAAAGTGCTTCAGAGCTGATGTACAGCAGAAGCTTTTTCATTTATATTTTTTATGAAGCGCTTTTAAATGTTCGTTTGGATTAAAATCTTCAACAAATCCACTTTGCTCTCCAGCGATGAGTGCATTGCGCAAGTCATTGAGTTTACGTTCTTCGCTTTCAAGAAGGCGCAACGCAGTACGAATCACTTCACTTACCGAGCCATATCGCCCTGATTTAATCTCATTATTAATGAAATTTTCAAAATAATCACCTAAGGATATTGATGTGTTTTTACCCATAATCAAAAATTATTATAGTAAATGTACCAAAAATTGGTAACACATCCCATTGGTAGTAAATTTTTGTTTTCCAAAACGATTGGCGCATGAAGCGCTGTTATGTATCATTATTTTACCATGTGAACGTTTTTGAATAGGTCACAGAGGCAGAATTCTCATAATAGTCTACTTTGCACGAACCTGGTCCATTTTCAAATGTAATATAAAGATCAATTTTTCCATCGTTGTTTGACTCAAACTGCTGCGATCCTCCTGCATAACTGTTTACTGTCCATCCATTTTCATCCGTGTAGAACCATACACCTGAGCCCGAAAGTTGAGTGATTATTATTTTTAATTTCGCTTTTTTACCCAATTCCGCACACAATGAATACCCGTTAATATCTGTAAGGCTCGAGCTATCAGCTAGTGCGAGCACATTTACACCATAAGCACCGGTAGATGGGTAGGTTATTAATAATTTTTTCTCTTTGTTGCAGCCGAGATTAACCGATGTAAGGATTACCGCAACCATAAAAATTAAAAATCTTTTTAACATGGTTTTACTTTTTTATTGATACATAACGTTTGGTAACTAAAAGAAGGGGGGGGACTTTCACCACGAAACTTGATTTGATTAACTAATTTTTGATTAACCATAAAACTGTCTTTGGAAAACGACCTCGAAACAGAACGAAAGTGAACCCCGCCTATTGGGTAGGTGCTGTTAAGTGTTCGCCTTTTCATTCGAATTTAAATTTATAGGTCACTCTTTTCACATCTGTCCAACTATGAAAACAACCACTGCAATGAAAAATAGTCCCCTTTTTATTGAGAACATTTTTAATTATTGTAAGTTCTTCTGTTGAATATATAGTCCCATTTTCTTTCAATTGAAATAATCCATCAACCGCATAAATTTGTTTTTCAAAACTTGTCGATTTTATCCATTTAAAAAGTTCCTCTTTATTCTTTGTCGCCACAAGATTGTCAATTATCATTTTCTCTTTTGGGTCTTCACCAATTCTTCCACAGGCTTGTCCATAAACAAGGTCATCAATAAATAATTCGGTTTCGTTTAATTCACCGTCAAAAGATTTAAAGAATGATTGTCGCAGTAGAGTATACAAACTGTCATTTTTATAATGGTCAAGCGTGTCATAGTAAGGAACCCATTCTTTTTTTATTTTCTTGTTTCTTTTCTCACTTAGATCGTAATAAATTATTGTCTTGTCTGAAACCAAAACTCTAACTCTAAATGTGTAAATTGAACTTATAGCAGGATTTTTGCTGTCGGGAACAGATTTAGTGATGTAGAAGACACCTTCCTTAAAGTCAGTTGTGATGTCCCGAAAAACTGTCGAATGACAAGATATTTTTTGTTCACTACTTGATAAACTGTCTGCAAAGTTTTTAAAAGAAATAAAGTCCTTCTTTGATAGAACTTCTCTCACGTTATTCTGAACCTGTCCAAGTAACTTACTTGTCCAAAGTAGTCCGAATATTATGATGATTGCTTTATTTCTCATAAGGTGACACATTATGGTTTGCTAGCCGCAATAAACCTTCTCCAAGCATCCCGGTTTTTTATGTATATGAGAAGATGTGTGCGCATAGCGAATATACAAATAAACTTTCCAATTGCATGAATATCAAGTGCCTTTATTGATGAGACGCATAAAGGCAATATAAGCTATTCGTTTTTTATACTTTTTCAATTGATATACAAGCAATAGATTATTTCTCCCTCCAACTTACAATCTCTCGCATAATCATTGTCAATGGGAGAAATCACCAGATAGAATTTATTTTTTTTCAAAGCACTCCTTTTTCTATTTGAATCTAACTTAATTCGATTGTGAATAATGGAGTATGTTCCATTTTCCAAAATACTTGATTCTTCTCCCCAACCTGACCAATGAATATAATTAAATGTCTTGTCTTTGTTGAGTTTTAGAAACCACCCGTTGTCTGGTAGTACTCGAATAAGAAATTTCAAATCAAAAGTCTCGTTGTTAATTTTTTTTGAGTCTTTGAGAATTTCCTTAATGGATTTGAATTTATAATTGTCCATTAACGCGTCTTTTCCTGGGGTCTGACACCAAATTTTCAATGGAAGTAGAAGCAAGAATATTTGAATTATGGCTAATCTCATTGTCGTCTTTTTTTAAAATACCGCTAACTCATACATACTCAAAACAATCATTTTGCAAAGCTTCCCATATTTCAGGAGGTAAGTTAAATGTCAACCTTCCATTTTAATTACAGTGTATTATTTGCCTTTTATCCTATTGAAATGTTTAGATGCTTCCCTAAACCAAGTTCAATTAATTTGTAGTAAGTAGAAATTTGGATATCGCTTAAGCCACGTTCAATTCTTGAAATGTAACTTTTTTTCGTTCCCGTTTTTTCCGCAAGTTCCTCTTGAGTTAAGTTGGCTTCAACGCGTGCCTCTTTCAGCATAACGCCTAATCTAAAAGCAAGAGAATCCGCATCAAACTGATCTCTATCTGCGTTTCCTTTTTTTCCGTATTTCTCGTCAAGGAGTTGATCAAATGTTTTAACGTTTTTCATCTTCTTTCTGTTTTAAATATTCTGTTTTTAAATTCTCAGCGAGTTTGATTTCATTTTTCGGAGTCTTTTGCGTTTTCTTAACAAACGCGTTAGTCAAGACAACCAATGTTCCTTCATCCTGAAAGCATAGTATTCGAATACTCTTTTGAGATGTAATTACTCTCACTTAATAAATCCCATTTGTGCTTTCTAGTTTCTTAAAGAACTTAATTGGAACTTGTCGTTCAAAGCGAACTAGATCTAATACATATTCAATTTTCAACTGAACTTTTGAATCCTGAGATTTATAAAAGTCAATTACATTATCCCCGAAAAAAATGATTTCTCTTACCAATGAAACAAAGTTAACTAATTAGTTTACTTTATCCAAATTTATACGATGCTTTTTTGGGTTAAGCATTGCACATAATGACTTGCAGATTGACATAAGCGATAATGGCGCTTATTTGCTGTTACCACGTATTTGTTATTTATTCAAAGTAATCCGAATCTATAACCTTTACCTCGTAGCTATTAAGTGTTGATATTCCAACATTATTTTCAATCATCAATTCCGCTAAACGTTGACCATCAATTAGGATAATCTTATATTCAACTTGACTTACAAACTCATAAGCACTTTTAGGAAAAGATGACGTTGTGATAAAAATTCCTTTTTTT
>CAIUSK010000465.1 GCA_903901805.1 uncultured Flavobacteriales bacterium | reverse complement strand
CTAATCTTTAGCTAATTCAGTTAATGTTTAAATAAGGGAGCATAAACCCAAAAATCAATTCTCAATAAATATTTTAGTACTTTAACCATTCCATGCCCCACCTAAACGACTCCTTTCAAATAACCAAACACCTAACTATAAGTAGGCTATGGAATTTGTTGGTACTGAAAGCGAGTTATCTCATTTCACAGGTTACTAGAAAGGCTTGGCATGTGGGGAATCCTTTCTCCTTGAGTATTGAACCCACTACCGCGTGCAATTTAGGTTGTCCGGAATGTCCAAGTGGGTTGAAGCAATTTACAAGACCAACGGGTAAACTTGATTTAGTGGTGCATAAATCGATGTTGCAACAAGTTAAAAAGCATGTATTTTACATCAATTATTATTTTCAAGGAGAACCATTTCTGCATCCTCAATTTTTGGATTTGATTAAAGAAGCTAAAAAAGCGAAGATATATACCGCCACATCAACCAATGCTCACTTCATAACGAAGGAGAAAGCCACCGAAATTGTAAAATCGGGATTGGATCGCTTGATTATTTCGATTGACGGACTTACGCAAGAAACGTATGAGCAATACCGCGTTCATGGTCAATTAGAAAAGGTAATTGAAGGTAGTAAATGGTTGGTAGAAGCAAAAAAGGAACTAAAATCAAAAACACCCCATTTAATATTTCAATTTTTAGCCGTTAAACCGAATGAACACGAAATTCCGGCTGTATTTTCATTAGCTAATGAACTTGAAATTGATGAGGTTCGCATCAAAACAGCTCAATTTTACGAGTATGAACAAGGAAACCCATTAATGCCAACGAATGAAAAGTATAGTCGATACAAACGGACTATTTCAGGGAAATATGCATTAAAAGGAAATCCAGGAAATCATTGTTGGCGCATGTGGTCCGGAAGCGTACTCACGTGGGACGGAAAAGTGGTGCCCTGTTGTTTTGATAAAGATGCACAACATGCTATGGGAACACTAAAAGACAAATCCTTTCAGGAAATATGGCGATCAGCCAGCTACCAAAATTTCCGTCAAGCCATTTTAACGAATCGTAAAGGAATTGATATTTGTTCCAATTGTTCAGAAGGAACTAAGGTGTGGAATTAAAGAATATTCACTTCACGCTCGAGCGTTACTCCAAATTTTTCTTGAATATCTGAAATGATTGCCGAGGATAAATCGTAAATCTGATTTCCAGTAGAGCCTCCGTAATTCACTAAAACTAATGCTTGTAGTTTGTGTACGCCGCAAGTTCCAACCGTTTTTCCTTTCCAACCTGCTTGTTCGATTAACCAACCCGCGGCTAGTTTCTTTTTCCCATTTTCAGCTGGATAAACGGGTGCTGAAGGATACTTTTCTAAAATGGCATCCGCAATAGCAACATCTACAACCGGATTTTTGAAGAAACTTCCTGCATTTCCTAACTCAGCAGGATTTGGCAGTTTGGATTGTCGGATAGCAATAACTGCATTACTTACATCACGAATAGAAGGGGTGGAGAAGCTATTATTTTCCAATTCTTGCTTAATCGCTCCGTAGGTGGTATTTACTTTTCTATTTTTTTCTAATCGAAAACAAACTTCACTAATCACATATTGATTTTTCAGTTTCCGTTTAAAAACGCTTTCTCTATACCCAAATTGACATTCTTCTAAAGAAAATCGATGTGTTTCTCCTGATTCAATATGATAAGCAAACAAATGATCAAACACATCTTTTATTTCAACTCCATAAGCACCAATGTTTTGCATAGGGCTTGCGCCAACACTACCTGGAAT
>CAIUSK010000464.1 GCA_903901805.1 uncultured Flavobacteriales bacterium | reverse complement strand
GTTTCGAATAAATATGAATGGATTGATAAAAAATTCGTGAAAACTGAAATTATAGAACAAATACAGGCATGTCCCAATTGTGAACAAATAATTACGATTACATCTAAATTAATTGATGGTAAATGGCAGCAGGTAGATTTTAATCCGGGAGAGGAATAAGCGATTTGGAATTAAAAAAAAAACTGATTTTTAAGCTTCGATTAGTCCGTTTTTAGAGATCGATTTCTGAATGATTCAAGATACTTAGGAGAAGTTGTAAATTTGATTAAATTTGACCCTTTTTGATTAGCAATAAGTTATGTTTAACACAACCAAAGGCCAATCAAGTCCTTAATTTCTTTCTTTGTATTTAACTAAAAATGCAAATGGAGTGATGCCTACATTCTTTTTAAAAAATCTCACAAAATAAGAATTATCAAAATAACCTAATTGTTCTCCAATTTGGGTGACATTTAAATTGGAATAAATTAACATCCTTTTTGCTTCAAGGATAGTTCTTTCGCTGATTAATTGTGTACTCGTTTTTCCAACACAACTTTTTGCAACTCGATTTAAGTGTTTTTCTGTAATGTTTAACTTGAAAGCATAGTCTTTCACAAATTTATCACTTCTAAAATTCTCTTCGATTAAATCTTCAAACTGTCTAAGTTTTGTCAAATATATTTGGTTTTTACTATTTCCCAAAGTGTGTTTTTCTCTTGAAATTTCAATATAGACCAATAAAATTAGGGCATGGATTTTTTGCCATTTATAAAAATCATTATTTCCATATTCTGTTACTAATTCATTCATTACAAAATTGACTTTGTTTAGTTGTTTTTCTGTTAGTTGAAAATAGGGTGTGCCTTGAAAAGAATTATAAAAATGAAAATCTTTAATGCTCAATGAAATAAATCCCTTATCAAAGTACTCTTTTGAATGAAAAAAGATGAATCCATCAACATCATCTGACAACTCCCAATAATGCATTTGACCGGGTTTTAATACAAATAATACGCCCTTTTCAATTTGGAATGTTTCAAAATCTACTTCATGTTTACCTTTCCCTTGCGTAAATAGAATTACTAGAAAAAAATCGTGCTTATGCGGGTAATTAGTGAAATGATGATTTTTAACATGTTTACTTAAAAAGTTCGTATAAAAATCTCCTTCATTCGTTGAAAGTTCAAATTTATTGATGCTATAAATAGGCATTTTGTTTTTCATGTTCAAAATTACTAAAATGTCTTAATAGTACCATTAATGGTGTGATATAAGTAAGCTTATATAATTCTCAGTGATTAACTTTACAATATGAAAAATGGCAACAAAAAAACTAATTTCCTTCTCGATGTTTTAAATGAAAAATGTCCTAAATGCAGACAAGGATATGTGTTTAAACAAAATGTACACCTCTTAAAATTGCCTATCATGAACGATAAATGTGATACATGCAATTACCGCTATGACAGGGAACCGGGATATTTTTTAGGGGCTATGTACATTAGCTATGGACTTGCTGTGCTACAAGGTGTAATTACCTTTTTCATTTTTCATTATTCATTTCCATCCCTTTCCACTTTCTTTGAAATAGTGATGGTAATACTGGTTATGACGATTTTAGGTAGAAAAAATTACAAATTATCCCGCGTGCTGTATATTCATATTTTTCCTTGGTAAAACATACTATAAATTTAGTATTTGTAAAAGAGTAACCCTCTTGGTAAATGCCTACAACCAGGAGAATCAATTTATTCATTTATCAGGATTGGAAAGTAGATCAAATCAAAAAATTTCTGAACAGCACAATTCAATTAGTTCAATCTCATAAAACCCAACCCAAATCAGGTTTTGTCTTCACCTTTCGTAGATAGCTTCAAGGTTCGATATTTCGATACTCCTATCTACAAAAAAAGCCAGTCAATTTGACTGGCTTTTTGTTTTTAATGATTGAGTTAAAACGTTTTTTTTAACCCATTATGAATGAAATGTCTGTTTATAGATTGGAATGTATAAACAATTTACGGCACTATAATTTGGATTTTTTGAGATGTATTAGCACTGAAATATCCTAGTTTAGCTCCTTGGATATTTGTAATTGGATTCGCTGGTGTGGCGCTTGCATTTGGACCATTTCCATTTTGGCTCAAGCTAAAGAAATAATCATATACAGTTTTATCAATACACATCATCTCCACGGAAATAGAATCTCCCGATTTTATTGTTAACCGTTGGTCCACTATTGGAGCTGAATTTACTCCTCCATCTGCAATATCATCACTAATCAACATTATATTCGAACTGCTTTTACCTGTTGTTAAATTCTGAATTCGGAAACGATAACAATTCCCTTTACCTGTTGGATCATTGAACTTAGGTATGACAAAATAATTAGGTTCTATTTGACCAGGAGCAATAGCATTTTGAAATTCTAGAGCTTGACAATTTACCATTTCCGGCATTCGACATTGGCTTGTAAACGTCTTTCCATCAACAGAAACCATTAAGAAATAGATCTGATCGGGAAAACCTTGAAATTGATTAGTTGTGTATAAACCCGGTTGTGTTTCCGTAAGCAAAAAACTGTTCCCCAATTCATCTGTTATTGAAACTGTCGCTCCAGATATATTCGGAACGATGTTGGAATCATCAAAGTTGACCGAATTTGTGAGTTTTACAGTTTGAGTACCTCCAGGAATATCCGTAATGATTGCTTCAATGATAATTTCCGGATCCGTTTCGTTCAGGTTAATATTGATAACCTTTTCACAGGAGGTTAACAAAAGAAGGAATAGGGTTGAAATAGAGATTACTTTTTTCATTAGATTAGAATTTGAAATTATAGGTTATTGAAGGTACCCATCGAAACAAAGAGGTCATTACTGCTTCTGTTTTTGTTGGGTCATTTTCGTTCTGGCGGAATGTTATCGTATATGGATTCCTATTACCATATGCGTTGTAGCAGCCTAAATTCCAGCTACTTTCGAACTTCTTAGTTTTCTTTTTATACCAAGTCACTCCGATATCTAATCTATGATAAGATGGCATTCGGTAACCATTTCTTTCTGTATATAGAAATTGTATCTGACCGTCTACAATGTATTTACCGGAAGGGAATGTAACCGCATTGCCTGTACTATACACCCAAGTTGCGGAGAATGACCATTTATCATTTAGGTCATAAATCCCGACTAAAGATATATCGTGCGTCTTATCCTGACGTGCTGCATACCATTCGTTTTTATTGATTCCATTAATCTTCTTTTCTGTTTTTGACAAAGTGTAACTAATCCAACCATTGAATTTTCCTTTTTTCTTTTTGAGTAAAAGCTCAATTCCATATGCTCTACCAATCCCAAAAAGAAGTTCACCTTCAATTAATTCATTCGCTAAAATGGATGCTCCATCTCTGAAATCTATTTGATTATTCAAGTATTTAAAGTAAACTTCAGTGCTGAATTCGTATTTATTTTCTTTAAAATTTTGGAAATATCCCAAAAATACTTGATCACTTATTTCGGGCTTAACAATTTTAGATGATGCTATCCATAAGTCGGTTGGATTTGAAGTTGTGGAGTTACTCAACAAATGAAGATTTTGGGTATTCCGAGTGTATCCGAATTTTACTGAATTATTCTGATTTAAAAGGTATGACATCGACATTCTTGGCTCTAAATTGAAGTAACTTTTCACCACTTCTCTTGAATTGTAAATCTGACTAGAAATAGCATTGCCTGACTCGTTGAACTCATAAAAAGTTCCTTTTCCTAATAGTTGAAAAGATGTTCCACGTAATCCGTAAGAAAGGTTGAATTTTTCACTGAACGCAATGTCATGGGAAAAGTAAATACCTGATTCCAAAGAATATCGGTCTTCCAGTTTTACAAAAGACATTGAAGTATTTGTAGAAGAAATCTGTCCTGGTGTTATTGTATGATGGACAGCATCCAGTCCAATCTTAATTTTATTTTTCGGATTTGGAATGTATGTAAAATCTTGTTTAATCCTATAATCACGAATCTTAGAAGCCACGTTTATTTCTGTATCTGACAAGTTGAAGACAGTTCTGTAGCTGTAATTGCTAAAAATTAGGGAAGTGTTTGAAAAAAGTTTTGGTTTAATGATTGAATTCCATCTAATTGTCCCTGTTCCATTACCCCAATTCAGACCGAATAGATTTGCAAGTGCCATGCGATCTTGACCGAAATAACCCGAGAGATAGATTCTGTTTTTGTCATTGATCTTGTAATTACCTTTTAAGTTGAGGTCATAAAAATAGAGTTGATAGTCTTTGAAATTTTCGGTCGCTTTTAAAAAAAAATCTAGATATGTTCTCCTCGCTGTAATCAAAAACGATCCTTTATCTTTAACAATAGGACCCTCTGCATATAGTCTTGAGGATAAAATTCCAATACCGCCACCAAAATTATATTTGTTTGTATTTCCCTCATTCATTTTTACATCTAAAACGGATGAAAGTCTACCACCGTATTGTGCTGGCATTGAGCCTTTATATATTGTCAAATCTTTTATTGCATCAGAATTAAACGTAGAGAAAAAACCTAAGAGATGCGTGGGATTATATACAATTGCTTCGTCAAGTAAAATAAGATTTTGATCAGCTGCTCCGCCTCTTACAAATAAGCCAGCATTTCCATCGCCTCCAGACTTGATTCCCGGAGTCAATTGCAAAGTTTTGATTACATCTTTCTCTCCAAAAATCACAGGTATTTTACTGATTTCTTTTACGTCCAATCTTTGAACACCGGATTCGTTGGAAGTGACATTTTTATCTTCACGAATTGCTTTAACAACTATTTCCTTTATTTCAGAAACTGGTTCTGAGAGACTAATATTCATAGTCACGTTTCCATCAAGATCAACGTGCAATTCCTTTTCCTTGTATCCAAAAAAGGAAAATTTTATTTGATAAGT
>CAIUSK010000463.1 GCA_903901805.1 uncultured Flavobacteriales bacterium | reverse complement strand
TTTCTCCTGCGGTGTGTCCGCTATCGCTGGATCCCCTCCGTATCATTCAGTCAGTACCTTTGACGCACCACACACAAACACTTTGTCAGCTCGTCCCTCATGCCAAACAGTTTGTTTTTTCCAATGCTAATCAAAAATCTGCGCCAGTCCCTTGTGCAACTTGCAGAGGTCATTCCCACTTCCTCCGGTCGTTCTTCATATCCCCCTTCGGCGCTAACTCGCGGGCGGCTCGCGCATTTCGTTCACCTCCGTACCTACGGTTTCTCTCCATGCTCCCACACTACATTACGCCATTTTAGTGAGATAGATTTTCGATATAGAAAATCGTAATAGAACTAATCCTGAGTTTATCGTCAGGGTCGCAACCTTCATGGCTCCATTTCGTTTTCCCAACACTGGCTCTAGGCAGTTTTCCCTTTTTTTAAACTTCGTAACTTCAACGAATTAGTATAATTACGAATAATTGATAATTATTCCCACAATCCCCCGCACATTGGAAAAATGACTTGGGACCCTCTTGGTGAAGAATCGTTGAAATTTTGAACTGTTTGAGGAGACCTTAGGCGACGAGTTTTTAAAATTTCAGATTCGAGACATTGAAGGGTAAGTCATTTTTCCTAGTGCTAGACCTTTTTGCTTTCTTTTTTGGGCAATGCCAAAAAGAAGAAATGAATCTTCATTACTTTATTGAAAGAAATAGATTAATGACCTACTGGTGCTGTGAATACATTCCCCGTTTTTTCCAAAAGGTCATGTATCACATCAATCCGGCAGTTATCAAATCCATTCTTTCCTCAATGCCCAAAGAGGAGTTTTATCGTCATGCACGTTATATCCATTCTCAAATGCTTTCCTTGCCTGTTGGCACCAATCGGCAAGCTATGTTTTTCAATCTTTGGCAGTGGTGTCTCCACCTCCATAGGGAGCGTTTTGGTGGGTAGTTTCCTGCCAAAAACACAAAAAAAATAGTACATGTACTAAATCAAAATATAGTATAAACACCCAAATATTATAGTACTTATACTATTTTTTCAACATTTCAAAATCACACAAAATCATCCTAATCCTATACCCAATAAGCCTTACAACATTTTTATTAATTTCGTTTATAATATTTTGGTTGTTTTTTACAATAAACTCACTTGATAAATCTTAGTAATTTAGTGTTTAAACGTAAAAACTTTCTTCAATATCACCGTTTGGTTATTCATTATTTAAATCTTGCGGATGAAGAGACCGAAAGGATTTATGCAAAAAAAATGATGAAGGATATGGATGAAATACCGATTGAAGAACTTTTGAATAATTTATTGTACACCTAAATAATTCTCCAAAAAAGTGAAATTAGAGTCTGAAAAAGCATATTTCAATACATCCAATTCAAGAATTAATTTTGGCATAGAAAACCGTAATTTATTATTGCAATTATATCAATAATAAATTTAATTAATGAGATATTTTGTAGAAATAAAAAAAGAACAATACAAAAACAACTTTTTTCGGATAACTTTATGTGGCAACCACTTTTAACAGCAGAACAGCTAATTACAAACTGTAGAATTCGCCAAACATTAATAGAAGGAGATTTTCAGAATGAAACCGTTTATCAGGTTACAAGAATAGGATATTTTTATTTTATTGCTCAAGTGATTGAACAAAATAGTATACAAATACCCCAAAATCAACAATTAATAATACCATATCGAATTCAAGGAATTGCTTATTATGGCTTTGAAATTAGAGTGGAGTAAAATGAAAATTATTTATAACATCAGTTACTGTAAAAGTAGATTTAATTAGTTGAAGGCAATTTCAAAACGGCACAAACAATGACAGAAACACCGAAATTATTCATTTCATATAGTTGGACATCACCGCAACACGAAGACTGGGTTATCAATCTTGCAGAGCGACTTGTATCTGATGGTGTTGATGTAATTATTGACAAGTGGAACTTAAAAGAAGGGCACGACAAATACAACTTCATGGAGACGATGGTTAAATCGCCGGACATTCAGAAAGTGCTTGTAATACTTGACAAAAAATATTCTGAAAAGGCAGAAAAGAGAACTGGTGGTGTTGGGACAGAAACTCAAATAATAAGCCCGAAAATATACGGTGATGTCTCGCAAGAAAAATTCATTCCTATTATTACTGAAAAAGATGAAAACGGAATTGCTTTTGTTCCAACATACTTAGAAAGTAGAATTTACATTGACTTTTCAGATGACGATAAATTTGAGGAGAACTACGAAATCCTATTAAGAAATATTTATCAAAGACCAGCATATAGCAAACCTAAAATAGGAAAAGCGCCAAGCTATCTTTTTGAAGAAACACCAATGAAACATAAAACTTCAAACATTGTTAGAAGTTTTGACAATCAAATATCCAAAGTACCTAAAAGAGTAAATGCAATTATTCGAGAATTCCTAGACGAATTCTTCGAAGATTTGAAAGGGCACACTGTTGACTTTAAAGGCACAAGAGATGTTATAATTTTTGGAAAAGCAATTTATGATAACATAATTTCATACACACCACTTCGAAATGAATACATAATTTTTCTAGACAAACTTTTCAAGAGCGAACTTGATTTTGATATAGATATTTATATTAAATTCTTTGAAAAGTTACCAATACTCAAAGATCCACAAGATAGTAGAAGTAATTGGTCCCAAAAAGAATTTGACAACTTTAGGTTTTTTATACACGAAATATTTCTTTACACAATAGCTGTTAGTCTAAAAAATGAAAAATACAAGTTCATAGAGGAAATACTATATTCTGGATATTTCTTTCAAGGACGTTTTGAATACAATAAAGAAGCCCAAAGATTTGACGGGTTGTACAATTATGTTGATATATTTGACCAATACTATAAACAATCTTATTCCAAAGATTATTTCAGCCCGATGGCAGATTTGATTGTAAAACGTTTACCTGATGACTTAAGCTTAGACGACATAGTAAATGCTGACTTACTAGTTCATTATATCGCATCTTTTGAAAACCTTAAGTGGTTCCCTGTAACATATATTTACAGGACAAGGGATAACGGAAAATTTGAGCTATTTCATAGACTTGTTTCAATAAGACACTTTGAGAAAATAAAGGTTCTTTTCAATGTAAATTCCGTTAAGGAGTTACAGGATAAAATAGAAGCTTTTCAAACAGAAGACAAAAATCAAAATGGAACTGGGTATTTACTTGCGTTTGACAAGGTCATACCTATTTACAAACTAATTCAAAGCGATAAAATTGGAACATTACGATAAGAGTAAAACTTTCCAATACATCCAATTGCCTTAATGACTCGTGACATTTTACTTGAACATTCTACCTCTCCGCAATTTTGTTGTGAATTGAGAGTTGTGCAATGCGAAATAAATAATAAAAGAATCATTATTCTTTCCAACCATCCCTTTTGCCAACAAGAACAAAAAATAAACGCAAAGTTAGTTTACTCCATTCGTTCATTCAAGGTCAAGCCCTAACGGGTTTTGATAAAATAATCTCCATCAGCCGCGGCTGATAGTATTTTTTTACCAAAAACCTTGCATTGCCTCATTCCGTTCCCTCTGAAAGTGCTTTCTTTTTTTTCCTTTTTTTTCTTTGAGTTAAAGCTGTGCGCGAAGCGCTAAACCCCCAGAGCATAATTTTTAATAGTTAAATTATGTTCTCTTTCAAATTAAAAACGCACAAACTGAACACCACCTATTCAGAGCCTCATTTCTTCATCTTGAATAAAGGAAACCATAGCGGTAAGCCAATGAATGAGCCATGTCCGAATTGCTTTGCGTGTATTTGCTACTCAGAGGAAGAAAAAGAAATGCTTTATTGGTTAGTAATGGGATTGTGCCAGGGCAGAGTATTTGAAAAATACCTTTGTGGTTCAGTTATTCCGTTCGTTAGAATCAATGATGTAAAAAAAGCACTCAACTGGCTTTCATTCAATCATACTGCAAAATTCGTTCAGTATAAAAAGAAAGTCATCGCCATTCAGAAAGTACAGCAAACCAGAAATAACCTCTTGCAACAATTGCAAACTTTGCAAACTTTGCAAAAAGCTTTAGTTTTTGATTTAATGAAATGAAAAAGTTGCTTGGTGAGGGATTCTAACCCCCAGCTACCTGTCTAAAACAGGCATGTTATAACCATGTAGAGTATTCATTCCTCCTTACACCAACCAAGCAACCAGAACTAAATTACGAAAATATGGGCAATAAAAAAAGAGGACCTAAGCCCTCTTCCTCACCAACATACACTTTACTTATTCAAAGCATCTTAAATTACCTTTTCACACCGTTGCTGTCCTAAGGATAGTTTCACAGTCAACGTTTCAAATTTCTCATCTCGATCTTCAGTCACATCAACATCCATTTTGTTAACGCTTGAACTCACGTCAGCTCCTGCCTTAAAACGAATGTCTTTTTTATGACTTACTCGCAAGTCAAAATTGCTTTCTTTACAATTCTCTTCCATTGTTATTGATTTTTAATTGATTACTACATTTCTCTGCTGAAAAGGTGATTTGAACAACCAACGATTCAAATTTCTCATCCCTGTCCTCAAATACACCCACATCCATACGATTAACACTAGAACTTAACTCAGATCCTGCATGAAAACGGATTGTATTTTTGCGCACCTTCAGAATCAAATCTGAACTAGTACATCCACCTTCGATTACTTCTGCCATTTTTTTAGTCTTTTAGCCGTTTAAAATAATTCGCAACCTTATTCCACAAGAGACTCACTCCAAAACTAACAGTAGCGCCAATTGCTCCCAAAATGATTGTTTTCACAATATCAAAACTTGATATAGTTGCAGCAATGCCCAGCGCAGTTCCGGAGAGAGTTCCCCAAATGGTTGTATGGTCGTTACCGTGATTCATCACGCAGGTTCAGATTTAGTTTGCTCACATTGTTTATTAGTCAACACAAGTGCTACCTCCAAGATGTCGTGTGTATCAGTAGCATCTTCAGTTACCGAAACATCCATAAGGTTAACACTTGAACTCAATTCAGCTCCTGCCTTGAATCGAACAGATTTCTTTCTAACGTTCAAGATTAAATCGCTTTTACTACAATTTTCCATAGTTTTTATTCTTCGTTAATAGTTACTTGACTTACAGCGGTTAACACCGTGCCACCTAACAATACATATCCTGCAATGGTGGTTATTGCAGCAGGAACAGCAATCGGAGCCATCATAATGGTTGTTCCAATCGTTACAGCTACCAATCCCACTAATCGCAATTTCTTGAAGAAAGGAGGAGTTTTTGTTTTCGCACGTTCCAAGATAGAAGCCAATTTGTCGAAATACACTTTTCTTTCCATAGTACTTAGATTACATCAATAATTTTCAATGCATTGTAAGCACCATTCTTCAAACTGTACTGAACAGCATTCACCAATTGAAAAAACTCAATCTTCAACAAAAACAATTTTGCTCCAGTCCCTGTCGGAACAGCAGTTGGTGTTAATGTAATCACAGATGAGGTCCCAGAAATCGGTAAATTCTGAACGTTCGTCAATTTCACATCAGCAACACCGGTTGCATAATTGATGTTTGCGTATGCACCTGAAAAACTAACGTGCGTTGCTCCTTCAGGGAAAACAATATCCAGTGTAGGTACTAATCCTGTAATTGAAATAACACCCGTAGAAGTGTTCACCGCCCAAGGTTTGAAAAGCATACTGCTTAACATTGCACCATTGTTAAACTCAAAACCTTTCAACAAGGCTTTTGCCTGGGCTGTCGCCATGGCAACACCCACATTTCTTTGTCCCCTAACCGAAGTAGTGTCCAAGTTCTTGATGTCCGTCATAATCTTGGTCATTCTCGCAACCACACGACCGTCAGTTGCATTCATAGAGATAGGTCTCAGATTATCCCGAGTTAATTTCCCGGCTTTAGCAGAGCTTCCAAATTCTGCCCCATTTTCCCTAGTTCTCACAAAAGCAGGATCATTCGCAATACGCTTTCCATCAACCGATGTTTTCATACGTGCCAAATCTCCGTCTTTCGTTTTGTAAAAGGACACATTATCCAATGTTCCTTTAATTTTAATCAGTCCGTTTTGACGAGCCATTTTTTAAAATTTTATGCGTTAATATTCAATTCGGATGTAAAGGAAAAGATAAATCTTATTGCGTTTTTAAAGCGGTTTTCGATAGCTCTAATTGACAATTTTATTCGTGTTTTGTCGTGATTAGGGAAGCGATAAAAAGAAAAAATGAATCTTATTTACAGAAGGTATATAGTGCATAGATTACCCCACTATACAGTATTAAAAAGTACGGTAAGATTAAATTTTAAAAGAATAAATTAAATAAATGTGGGGAAAATGTGGGGAAAGAAAAAGGCTAAACTGTTTATTTGCAACGATTTAGCCTTTAAAAAAGTGCCCACGACTGGATTCGAACCAGCACACCTAATGGCACCACCCCCTCAAGATGGCATGTCTACCAATTTCACCACGTGGGCATTTAAAAATCCTAATCGTTTTTAGGTATATATTACAGTTTCATTTCAGGAACAAAATCAGGAATTATAAGCTCTCCCTCTGTTTTTGAAATGATTTCTTCTACACTAACACCAGGAGCTCGTTCAATTAAATGAAACTTTCCTTCTTTTATTTCTAATACTGCAATTTCAGTCACTACTTTTTTCACACAACCAACTCCCGTTAACGGCAAGGTACACGATTTTAATATTTTGGATTCCCCCGCTTTATTGGTATGCATCATAGCAACGATGATATTTTCAGCTGATGCCACTAAATCCATTGCTCCACCCATTCCTTTTACCATTTTTCCAGGGATTTTCCAGTTGGCTATGTCACCGTTTTGAGATACTTCCATTGCTCCCAAAACGGTTAATTGAACATGTTGACCACGAATCATTGCGAAAGACATGGCAGAATCAAAGTAAACTGCTCCTTTTCTGGCGGTTATTGTTTGCTTGCCTGCATTGATTAAGTCAGCGTCTTCTTCTCCTTCAAAAGGAAATGGACCCATTCCTAAAACTCCATTTTCTGATTGGAACTCCACTTCAATACCTTCTGGAATATAATTGGCAACTAAAGTTGGAATTCCGATACCTAAATTGACATACCACCCATCTTTTAATTCTTGAGCAATTCGCTTAGCAATACCATTCTTATCCAGTGCCATTCTTTATTTTTGAAGGTTAAAAATAAGCAGTTTTCTTCATTAATTGACTGAAATCCTAGAAATAGATTAATTATTTCCTTGTTGAAAGGGATTTTCTGATTTCAGTGCTGCCGGTTTTTCTAATCGAGCAACATAAATTCTTTTTCGATTTAATTCCTTGGGACCTATACCAATTACTTCTACTCGATCTCCAATTCCGTCTGTTTTCGTTTGAGAGCTTCGGTATTTTAAACCAGCAATGTTTCCAACTGAGTCTTTTTCCCAGTCTAAAAAAATCACTGAATGTCCCGATTTGTTATTTCTCCAAAACTGTACAAAATCGCCTGGTTTTGCCTCTTCAAAAGGAACCTTTTTACCCCAGTTTCTTTTTTCGAACACATACAAGCATTGTTGTTCAACCGATTCTTTTGCTATGCCGTACCATTCTTTTTGTATTTGCTTTAGTTCAGAAGTAGAAATATCTTGAAATAAATCATGTTCCAACATAGTTTGAAAAAAAATGGTGAATGTATATCCAGAGCAATACGTTCCGGATTTACTTTTTTTCAAAATCGTATCGTTCTTAAAAACCAAATCTGTCGGACATCCTGTGCTGGATAATACATAGCTTCCTCCTTCATGTTTGTATGCTTCAGAAAGAATATATTCATTGAAGCTCTGTCCGAAACATGTATCCATGTATAAAATAAGGGAGAGTGATACCAGTATTTTCATAGTTTGAATTGAGATTTCAAAGATAATTAATCCAAAGACATGTATTTTTTAATTTTTCACAAATAAAATTGAGTAACTTCAAAATATGAAATTCACAGACAAACTAGCTGAATATATTTATCAGCATAAATTCAATCTTCAACAACTGACTATTATCGTTCCCAACGAACGCGCGGTTAAATTTATATCCGCCTCTCTTTTTGTACAATATAAAAAACCGATATTCTCGCCCAAGATTATAACTATTGATAAATGGGTTCGAAAGGTGTGTCCAAAAAATGTAATTGATAAAACCCGCTTGCTTATTGAATTATATCATATTCAAGCAACTAATCCCATTGACCAGGGCGAATTATCCTTCGATCAATTTATGACGTGGGGACAATTATTATTACAAGATTTTGATGAAATCGATAGGTATTTGCTCGATCACACCACTGTTTTTAAAAACCTGAAGGATATCCGTGAGTTAGAAAGTTGGAACGTGGAACCTGAGGAGCTTACTGTTACCCAACAAAAATTCATGGCGTTTTGGGAGAAATTACCCGATTATTACACGCGTTTAAACGAAGTACTAGAAAAGAAAAATGCAGTTTATTCTGGAAATGCATATCGTTGGTTAGCGGATAATTTACCTGCTATTTATTCAGAAATAAAGGATGCTTCATCGGACTATATTTTTGTAGGGTTTAATGCCTTGTCAAAAGCGGAAATGAGTATTATCAAACAAATGAGGTCTCTTTGTGGCGCCCATGTTTTGATTGATGCCGACCGATTTTACCTAGACCAAGACATGCATGAGGCAGGAAGTTTCTTGAGGGGATTTATGCAAGAACTCGAAGTAAAAGAGCTGCCATTTATAACAGACGGCCTGAAAGATTCTCCGAAAGAAATTAAACTTATTGAAAGCGCACAATATACGGGGCAAGTTAAGATTGCTGCCTCAATTTTATCCGAGTTAACACCCGAACAATTGAACGAAACGTTGGTTTTGTTAGCTGATGAAGGTTTGGTTATTCCCATGTTGAGAAATATTCCAAAAATTGTTGGGAAAGCCAATATTACCCTAGGTTTACCTTTGAAAAGTACTCCCGCAAAATCGTGGGTTGAACTCTTATTTCGTGTTCAAGAAAACAAGAAACGCTTTGGAGAAAACGTTATTTATTTCAATGATTTACAGCAATTTATGAATCATCCTTTTGTTCAGGCTGGTTCGGATTCTACTGAAAAAGAGCAAATGGCTACACTTGAGCAATATTCGAAAAAGTATAATCGGATTGTACAAAAAATTGAAAATCTAGAACTATCCGCTAGGTTACTCTCGTTGCTTCGGTTGGTTTGTACAAATTGGAAAGGGGAATGGCTCAATTCAATTAAAATTATTCGATCGTTAAATCAAGAACTGTATTCATCCCTCTCATCGGATCATTTGTTTGAGCGAGCAGTGGTGCAAAGTTTTGATACTTCATTAATTGAGCTAGAAAATATTGCAACCGAAGGATTACCCGATATGGGATTGAAAAGTTTTGGTTTGGTTTTTAAAAATCATGCATACACCCGGAACATTGCCTATCATGGAAACCCAATAGAAGGATTACAAATAATGGGGCTTTTGGAAACGCGTATGTTGGATTTTGAACGAATTATTGTTTTGGGTATGAATGAAGGGAGTATGCCTCCAATAAATACAATTCAAACCTTTATTCCAATTGATTTACGAAGGTATTTAGGGCTGCCTCTTCCCCGAGACAAACAGGGATTATTTGCCCATCATTTTTATCGTTTACTTCACCACAGTAAGGAACTTTATATCACTTATTGTAGTAGCGGAGAGGCTGTGGGGGGTGCAGAGCCCAGTAGGTATATTTTGCAACTGGAAATGGAACTGGGGCGCATGAATAAACAATTAACGATTTCAAAGGAACATTACCACATTCCCGAAGAGGAAAATACAATTTTGAATGATGAGATTAAAAAAGACGAATTTTATTTTAAACGATTGGATGAGTTTTTTAGCCGAAGCTTTTCTCCATCTGCGATTAACAAGTACCTAAAATGTCCAATGGATTTCTACTATCGATATATTTTAGATTTTGGCGAAGAGGAAAGTTTAGAGGAGGAGGTTGCGTCTAATACAATTGGTTCTTTTATTCATGCGGTATTGGAAGAGTTGTATTTGCCTTTTTCCTTGGTAGACAAAGAGGGCAATCAGAAAAAAGCTGAAAAAGTGATTTTGAAAGTTAGTGATATTGATGATATGCTCACCAAGTATGAAACATTGATTAAAAATCAATACCTCAAGCATTTTGAGTTCAACGCGAGTGCATTTGAAACAGGAAAAAACTTGATTAGCTATAAAATGGCAGTAGAGTTAACCAAAAACATTTTAGAAACAGAACGAGATGAAATTAAAACGAAAGGAATTTCTCGATGGATTTATCAATTGGAGGGGCAACTGGAAGCTAAAATGGAAATTAACGTGAATGGTGAAAAAAGAAATATTCGATTTAAAGGTTTCGTTGATCGTATTGATGGAGTAGGCGATGCAATGCGTATTATTGATTATAAGTCTGGAAAGGTGAAAGCGGATGATGTAAAATTTTCAGTTGGAAAAGATGGTGACATTAAACGGGCCTTTTCTAAAACCAAACACGCCGTTCAATTAGCTTTGTACTGTATTCTTTTCAAAGAACAGTTTGGTCATTTGCCGCATGAAGCCTCCATTTCTTCATTAGTTAATGTGAAAGAAGGATTGTTTAGCTTGAATTCCGATAAATTATCTATGCAAGAAATTGTAGATCTATTTCCTCAGTTAATGGAACAAATAATGCAAGAATTATATGATCCCGAAATTCCTATTCAACATGATACGGATAACAAGTATTGTTCTTTTTGTTAACCCAATTATTTGATTTTTTTGTAGTAATCTACCGAAGGAATTTTGTAGTTTTGTATTGAAATTAGTAACACTTTAATTGAACTAACTATGGTTTTTGATTTGGACATGATTAAAAAGGTATATGAAAAATATCCTGAACGTATTGCTGCCGCACGTCAAGTTGTTGGCAAACCTTTAACTCTTTCTGAAAAGATTTTGTACGCCCACCTGTGGGATGGAAATGCAGTTTCAGCATTTGAAAGAGGTAAATCATACGTTGATTTTGCTCCAGATCGTGTTGCAATGCAAGATGCAACTGCTCAAATGGCATTGTTGCAATTTATGCAAGCGGGTAAGAAAAAAGTTGCGGTTCCTTCTACTGTTCATGCAGATCATTTGATTCAAGCAAAGGTTGGTGCAACAAAGGATTTACAAGAATCATTGAATCAAAATAATGAGGTTTTTAATTTTTTATCGTCTATCTCTTCCAAATATGGAATTGGTTTTTGGAAACCAGGAGCAGGGATAATTCATCAAGTTGTCTTGGAAAACTATGCTTTTCCGGGTGGAATGATGATCGGAACTGATTCACATACGGTTAATGCCGGTGGTTTAGGAATGGTTGCTATTGGAGTTGGTGGGGCAGATGCTGTAGATGTGATGGCAGGAATGGCATGGGAATTAAAATTTCCTAAATTAATTGGCGTAAAATTAACCGGAAAATTAAACGGTTGGACTTCCGCTAAAGATGTTATTTTGAAAGTAGCGGATATTTTAACCGTGAAAGGTGGAACAGGCGCAATCGTTGAATATTTTGGAGATGGTGCAATTTCTCTTTCATGTACTGGTAAAGGAACCATTTGTAATATGGGTGCTGAAATCGGTGCAACAACTTCAACATTTGGCTACGATGAATCCATGAGAAGGTATTTGAATGCAACAGGACGGGAGGAAGTGGTGAAAGCAGCAGATGCAATTGCAGAACATTTAACAGGTGATGCTGAAGTATATGCTAATCCACAACACTATTTTGATGAGGTGATTGAGATTAATTTGAATGAATTGGAGCCGCATGTAAATGGACCATTTACGCCAGATCGCGGAACACCTATATCTAAAATGCGTGCTGAAGCAGAAGCAAATGGATGGCCTACCAAAGTGGAATGGGGTCTAATTGGTTCTTGTACAAATTCATCTTACGAAGATTTGGCAAGAGCTTC
>CAIUSK010000462.1 GCA_903901805.1 uncultured Flavobacteriales bacterium | reverse complement strand
AATCCTTTGTCAGATGATATAGCCATACTACCACCTGTTTTCCTTTCTTCTGGTTTTGCAACATATTCAATCGTTACCGTGTAATTTTCAGTTCTCTTGTATTTTTTATCCAGTTTGATTTGAATTTTAAGACTGTCATAGGTATAAGTTAACTCCTTGCCGTTCAATGAAATGGTTTTTATATCCATTCCTTTAGCGTCAAGAATGAGGCTATCGGTTTCGTAAAAATGGGGCTTAGCAGTAATACTGGCAATTCCATTCATTGTTGAGTTTGACCAGTCGAAATTCACTTCAAGTTTCGTGTGAATAATATCATTTTTTAAGGTTCTACTTGGATTATAAATTGGATTAATTTCTTTTTCATCAAAGTCCCCTTCGTATTCTGATAAATCATATTCTTCAACAATTGCGTTTTCTGTTGCATCAGATGTTATTTCTGAAAGATTCTCAGCTGAGTTTTTATTAAAATTATTTGAAACCTCTTGTTGGTTTTTACAGCCAACGAAAAGCCAAAGAGCAAGGAATAAATGAATGTATTTCATGTTGTTAATTTAGGAATGTAATATTACTGATTATTTTTGAAGATAAGCTATTTAACCATTTGCTAAAGGCAGTTCAATTGTGAAAATTGTACCAATATCTTCTGTTGTTTGGAAGGTAATTGTTCCATGATGGTTTTCAATAATTTGCTTGGTAATCGAAAGTCCTATTCCAGTCCCGGTTGATTTGGTAGTGAAATAGGGAATAAAAATTTTATTTTGCTGATTCAAAGGTATACCACAGCCATTATCTTTTATTTCGATGGTACATTGATTCATCTGTGCAATTACGCCAATCGATATTTTACCTGTTCTATTATCAGAAAACGCTTGAATTGAGTTTTTTAATAAGTTATTTATTGCTCGAATTAATTGGTCCTTGTCAGCTAAAATATAAACTGAATCTTGGTTTGAGGAGAAAGTTATTGAATATTCTTCTTGACTAAAAAGTGAAATTACATTTCTACAAATTTCAAGTAACTCAATTTTCTCTAATACGGGTGAAGGCATTTTAGCAAAATTCGAAAATTCATTGGCTATTTTGGCGAGTCCATCGATTTGCTCAATGAGTGAATTTGCTAAACGATCAATTTTTATTTTTGCCTCAGGATTTTCTTTTTCGAATACGCGCATCATTTGTTGAATGCTCAATTTCATCGGAGTAAGTGGATTTTTTATTTCATGAGCCACTTGTTTAGCCATGTCACGCCAAGCAGATTCTCGTTCACTTTTTGCTAATTGGTCTGCTGTTTGTTCCAACTCCATGAGTTTGTTATTATACTCTTTTACCAATACCCCGATTTCATCATTTTTAGTATAATCAATCATTTGATTCTTTTTCCCAAAGCGTATCAAGGAAAGATTGGTTTGCAGAAGTCGGAGTGGCTTTGTTACCCAATTTGACATAATAATTGCCAGAATTATTGATATTGCCAGTAATAACATGAATACATTTAGAATGGCGACTAAGAATTGTTGTATTTGATTTTCAACTTCTTGTTGTTGTCCAAAGTGTTGTAAATTAAGAAATGCTAGTAGTTTCCCATCGGAATTAAAAAAGGGTAAATAGGCAGAGATATAATTAAGTTCTCCGATGTTTTCCTGATGAATGTACTCACTTTTATTTTGAATTTTTAATTGATTAAATGCCTGAGTATTCATTTGTTCACCAATCAACCCAATATTGAAAACTTTGGATCTAGAAGTTGCAAGAATATGCCCATCTGGATCATATAAATTGATATCTGTAATAAAAACTTTTGATAATTTGGTTAATAAAAAACTGATGTAATTTCCATTTTCATCAACATCCAAGTAATTCAGTTCACCAATTTTGTTACGTAATTCAATTTCCAATGAAGCCAATTTTTCATTAATAATGTTATTGGTAAATTTATTATACTGATTTCTTACAAAAATTCCGCTACCCCATCCGAAAGCGAAAAGCGAAAAGAAAACAATTCCAACCAAAAGCAGCTGAATTTTTAGAGCAAGCGAAATGGTGTTTTTAAAAAGAAATTTCCCATTCCTCGATAAATAAAAAGGAAGTAAGACTAGCCCGAAAAAGGTAAATACATAGGAGAAAGAGGTTAAAACATCTAGAAATGTATATATTTTACACGATATTATTATTGCATCATTTTTTGTTTGCTTGAAAACATAATGATTATATCCGCCAAAGGTGATATATCCTTTAAGTGCTTTTTCAGGCAAAACAAAAGGGGAAGAGGGATAGCCAAACTCTCCATATTTTGATACAAGTTTTCTGTTGTGGTATTTGGCAATTGAATATTTCTCCAGTGATTCCAAAACGCTTGCTTTGGAAGAAATCAACAATCGAGGAAAACCTATTCCTTCGGGAATTTTTTTTGATTTTAATGTTGCCGAAAGGTAAAACTTAGTGCTGTCCGAATTATAAAAGGGCTGTAATATAATATAGCTAAGTTGACTGGTGTAATCGCTTACGTAATAGATGTTACTATCAATTTTGGAGCGTTCACAGTGATCTCGAATTAAAAGTGATAAATCTTTAAATTGCAAATTATCTTTGGTTATTACCGATCTTCCGTTTGAATCGAATAAGTTGAAATTCATGTCGTATTTTTCCCAATAGCCAGTGAAAACTTTTCGTTCCATTGAATATTCGAAATCTCTTAAATCCATTCCATCGGTAGACTTGGAAATTCTGTTTAAAAAGGGGTCTGAATTTATTTTTCCGGAAATTCGTAAGTATTCCTGTTCCGTTTCTATTTGTTTTTCAGACGCAAGCTGTTGGGCAAGTTTCTCACGTTCCAGATTCATTTTAACTTCATTTGACCAAGTTAGGTTAACTGCAATAAAAAATGCGGCAACCATCAACAGAAATAATCCATTTATTTCAGTGGTAATAAATACTGGTTTTTTACGAAGCGTAAAGACTAACCACAATGTAATAACTAGTGGAATAATAACTCCAACGATATGGTATTTGGTTAGGAAAATACATAAGAAGATGAATAATACACTAACTAAAAATAAGAAACGAGCCAAATGACTTCTTTTGTAATCAATGCGCTCCAACGCGTCAACAATATTGGCAAGTATGGAATAGTAGTTAAAAAATAAAATTCCGACAGAAAATAGCGCTAAATAGGATAACAGATTTAATTTAAAGAATTGATCTGTGAGTAAATGAATGGTTGATTTTGTTACGAGACTATCTGTCACATACAGAATAAAAAACCAGAATAAAAAACATTCTGGCTTATTTTTCTTTGATACTTACTATTTCTATTT
>CAIUSK010000461.1 GCA_903901805.1 uncultured Flavobacteriales bacterium | reverse complement strand
CGATAAACTTATTTTCGGGAATAATCGTTTTTGGTAAACTTGGAATTGAAAAAGAAGTTCCTCTAAGTTTGTCTTATTTTGTCGGTTTAGGTTATGACCCAAGTGACTTGATTTCAATAGGGATCACTGATTTTTATTTAACGTGGAAAGGGAAAATCGTAGCTTTTATTTTCTTGATAGGTGTTCCTGGTATTTTGGCTTATAGTGCCTATTTGTTTCAGAAAAAGTAAAATTACAATTGGCCATCTGAATGGTAAAATCCTGCTTTGTAAATTTTGACTTTGATTAATATTCCATCTTTATCGTATTCATACACTTTTCCCTCCCATAATTGCCCGTTTTTGAATTGTCCATCTTGCCAAATTTCATCATTGGGAGTATAACATTTATTATAACCATTGGGTAAAAATGTCTTGCCTCGTGTGCGTGGAGTTCCAAGTGATGGCGCCTTAATTGCTGTTTTAGATGGTGCGGATATGCTTGTTGTGCCAGATTCTGTTTTTACAGATGAAGAAATAGATCCATTAGTACTGTAACTGATCTCTTCTTTAATTTTTCCGTTTTCAAAATAGCGCGTTGCTTTCCCGGTTGGCGCACCATTGATTGCTTCATATTCGTATTCCAAATTCCCGTTATCATAGAAATACCTTATTTTGCCTTGTTCTTTTCCTGTTTGATTAAAATTCCCAGAATATTCTAATGTGCCATTGGGATAATATCTGGATAAAGAATCTTTATACTGATTCAATACTAAGCTTCCCTTTTCTTGAATTATTCCATTTTTGTAGTATTTCGTGTATCCTCCAGTTGGTCGATTGTTTTTATAAGCTGCCTCTATTTCAACAGTTTTTCCATCCGGATAGTATCTTTTCCAAGTTCCTTCCTTTCTTCCGTTGATAAAAGCACCTTCCTCATAAATTATTTTGGTCCCTTTTTGATAAATAATCCATTTACCTGTTCGTTTTCCCTGGGCATCTTTTTGATTGATATTTTGAGCTCGCAACAGTGTTCCGAATACAGAAATAATAAATATGAACGTCAAAAGTGATTTCATGCCCACTAAATTACTGATTTTCGATCACGTTGAAAACTGATATTTTTTTTCCGACTCAGAATAAGTAATTTATTTGCAATTTTACATTCAAAATCAATGATATGAAAATCTCTTCTTTACAACCGTCTGAACTTTGGTCTAATTTTGAAGCATTAAATGCTGTTCCACGTCCTTCTAAGAAAGAAGAGCGTGTTCGACAGTTTATGGTTGATTTTGGAAATCAGTTGGGATTGGAAACATTGGTTGACAAAATTGGGAATGTCATTATTAAAAAACCGGCATCTCCAGGGATGGAAAACCGAAAAACAGTTATTCTTCAATCGCATTTGGATATGGTACATCAAAAAAATGCCGATCGCGTATTTGATTTTGATACCCAAGGAATTGAAATGATTGTTGATGGTGATTGGGTCAGAGCAAATGGAACAACACTAGGTGCGGATAATGGAATTGGAGTTGCAGCAATTATGGGAGTCTTGGGATCTAACACGATTGAGCATCCCGCGATTGAGGCTTTTTTTACAATTGATGAAGAGACCGGAATGACGGGTGCCATGAAAATGGATGGATCATTATTTGAAGGTGAAATTTTGTTGAATTTAGATACGGAAGATGACGATGAATTGTCTATCGGATGTGCTGGTGGAATTGATACAAATACTTCTTATTCTTATTCAGAAGTTCCGGTTATCGCTGAAAGTAAAACGGTTGAGATTTCCATACGAGGATTACTGGGTGGGCATTCAGGAATGGATATCGATAAAGGAAGAGGCAACGCAAATAAATGGATGGCGCGTATTCTTTGGGAATTAAATCAAAATTTTACTTTCCAATTGGTTTCTTTTGACGGTGGAAGTTTACGTAATGCAATTCCGCGCGAAGCAACTGCTATGATTGCGATTTTAGCCGCTGATGCCAATAAGTTTCACGCTGAATTTGACAAACAAGTTTCAATTTATAAAGAGGAATATAAAAGCATAGAACCTGCAATTCATATTCAAGCTAAGGAAATTGATGCGGCAACTAAAGCAATGAATGAATCAGATTGCATGAAAATTTTAAATCTGCTTTGCTCTATTCAAAATGGTGTTTTTAGAATGAGTCCAGATATTGATGGATTGGTGGAAGCATCATCTAGTTTGGCGCGTATCATTATTTCAACTGGTTCTTTCACAAGTCAATCCTTGCAGCGAAGTAGTGTTGAATCTACAAAATCAGAAATTGCCATGACCATTCGCTGTGCGTTTGAAAATGCAGGTTGTGAGGTGGTTCAAGGGGGAGAATATCCAGGATGGAAACCGAACCCTGATTCTGCTATTTTGAAGCTGATGGAAAAATTGTACAAAGAAATGTATCACGAAGACCCAAAAGTGAAGGCTTGTCATGCAGGATTGGAATGTGGGATTTTGAGCAAACACCTTCCGGGTGTAGACATGATTTCTTTTGGGCCAAATATTCGGGCGGCACACTCACCGGATGAAAAAGTTCAAATTTCCTCTGTTCAAAAATTCTGGAAGTATTATTTGGAAACCTTGAAGCAAATTCCCTTGAAATAAAATGCAAATCATCCAGGAAACCTATCGTGGTTCAGCGGGCCGTGAAGCCTTGATTGACTTGTGTATTCCTGAAGATTTTAATCATAATTTGGTTGTTTTCATTCACGGATACATGGGCTTCAAAGATTGGGGAGCTTGGAATTTGATGGAAGCCTATTTCTTGAGTTTAGGCTATGGATTTTGTAAATTCAATTTAACACACAACGGTACAACCATTCAAAATGCATTAGAATTTGCTGATTTAAACGCATTTGGCCAAAACCGATATTCCTATGAAAAAACCGATGTGCTTTGTGCCTTAGATTGGATACAAAATAAAGTTGATTTAACGACTTGCTGCATTCATTTGGTCGGTCATTCACGCGGTGGAGGAATTGCATTACTAAATGCTTCGGATAGTAGAGTTTCAACTGTTATTACCTTAGCAGCCATTTCATCCATTGAAAAACGCTTTGATTTGTCGCAAGAAATCATGGACAACTGGAAAAATACGGGTGTACGGTATGTAAAAAATGGTCGTACACATCAGGAAATGCCTCATTTTATTGAACAGCTTACCGATTTTGAAATCCATCGAAGTGAGTTGGATATTCGTAAAGCCTGTATGG
>CAIUSK010000460.1 GCA_903901805.1 uncultured Flavobacteriales bacterium | reverse complement strand
TAGTTCTAGCTTTTCAACGGCTTTATTTTCATCCGATTGTTTCTCTTCATCTGATTTCACAATTGGATTATCCGCGATATTTTTGTTTTGATCTTCTTTGAGTGCTGTTAATTTCGAAAGGCTTTCCTGTAATTTTTCGTTTAGATAACGGCTAAAAGAAGAGGTGTCTGAATTTCCTTCCTGGATGATGAGTTGTTCAATTTTTTTTGAATATTCTTGTTCAATTTGGATGAGTTGGTTTACCTCATCTTCTGATGCATTAATAGATTCTTTTTGAGTTGTGTATAATTTGTTGGCTGCGCTAAAATCGAGTTCAACAGGACGCAGATTAGCTTCAAGGGATTTGATTTGATTATTAATTTCAGCTGAATTTGTTTTAGAATCATCCTTTCTACTAAAATAACTTTTTGAAGCTTTATCATAGGAAGTTGGTTCATCAACTATTTCCTTATTCACTGAAGATAAAATATTTCTTTTTAACTCAAGATCAGATTTTAAAACATTCAATTCTTCTTTATCTAATTTCAATCGATTGAGTTGTTTTTCTTTGGATAGTATCTTTTGTTCAGTAGTTAATTTGGTTTCTTCAAGTGCTAGTTTTTCCTTTTTGGTTGCATTTCGCAGGGAGATTTCAATTTCTGTTAAATCGTCTTTGAGTTTGTTTAGTTCATTGGATACTGAAATATTTTTTTTATCTACTCGTGAAAGTTCTAATTCTAGATCTAATAATTGATTGTACGTTTTTTCAAACGCTGTTTCAGTGCTCAATGCGGTAACCTTATTCGGATTCTCAATAATCTTTTGATAAGCATCAGATTGTTTTTCCTGTGCAACCAATTCAAGAAGTTCATTGCCCAAATTTATTGTTGATTTAAAAGCTGCAATATTCTTAATTTGATCCTCACGGATAGAATCATTCAGTTGTTGCAGCCAAATTGTTTGTTTTTTCACTTCATCTTGTTCAGCTAAAATATTTTGGATATTCTTTAGTTTATCTATTTTTTCAATATTCGTATATTCATCAAACTTCAGGGAAATGGAATCAATTTCCTTTTGAAGTTCCAAATAGTACTCCTTATTCTGAACAATTACTGAATTTAATCGGTCAATAAGTTCTGCGTTTTCCTTTTGCGTTAATTCAATTTCAACAATTTTATCGGTTACAGCCTCAATTACTTCGCTTTGGCTATAATCTTCCATTTGTAGACTTTTCAATGCGTCTTTTTCTGCTTCCGGGTTAACAACGGTTAATTCGTCATTTTTTATCGCGCCCTTAGTTTTGTTTTCAGCTATTAATATTACAGGATTTTCTGATTCAGTCAGAGTAATTAATTGAACTTGCTCATTGTTTAATTCATCCAACGAATATTCAATGGTTTGATTAATTTCGGAGCCATTTTTTGGAATAGTAATTTTTGCTTCAAATGCATCCTGACTACCATTTAATTGTATATTGAAAAGATAAGTTCCTGGATCGAGTTTCATTTGAATACGATCTGTTGATACCGATTGGAAGTTTGAGACTAGCGAATCATTGGACGTGTTCCTTACCGTGATTTCTGAGAGCTTTATGGAACTATTTCCTCCATTATTAAATTGAATATTTACCGCAATGGGTAGGATGTCTTTGGAGTCGAAAAATGAAACGGTTCCTTGGTAAATTGAAAGTTCTCCGGATAAACTTAATTTATTGGAGTTCAAAAACGCTTTGTTGTTTTTTGAATTATAAATAAAAAACAAGTCATCGTAGGAAGAAGAGATTCCTTTCCCTAAGTTTTCTGGAGCGCTAAATTCATTGGTTGCTATATCGTATTTTGATCGAAACAAGTCATAACCTCCGGAGCTATTGTGACCAAGGGACGAAAAGTATAAATAATTTGTTACTTCGTCATATACCGGATTATCCTCTTCATAGATTGTATTGATCATGGAGGATAAACGTTGAATCTTTTTATCATCGAAGCTACCAGTTACAATATAAATGTCTTTATGTCCGTCGTCCTTATCCCCATAACTTGCGAAGAATTTAGGGGTGGAATTTTCAGCTTTATAAATTAATGGCGCAAAATTTCTTTTTTTATCCACTTTTGTTTGAAATTCAGAACTACGGTAAAACTTTCCGGATAAATCAATTTCATTTAATGATTGGGAAATACCTATTTGACTTGGAGAAATAGACCCCGTTTTTATAAATTCAGCTCGTGCAATTTCATTTAATTTGATCGATTGAGCACAATAATTGTTGTATAAATCGGCTGGTAGTAGAACTGTTGACTTATTGGATTTTGTTTTGTAAAGTTCAAAGTTCTTGATGGCTCCTTGAAAATCCCCGGAAAAATGTAAGGCCCTTCCTAAGTAAAAATGATATTCTGCTAGGGCATTGTCTGAAGCACAGGCAAAAGTTAAATGCCCTATTGCTTTATTCAATTTAGATAAACTATCCGAGGTGAATAGCAGACACGTTCCGTATTTAAAATTAATATCTTGGTTGAATCGATCTTGATTATAAAGAGTAGCGTAATCTAAAATGACCTCTTTATAATTTCCATTCCAAAATAAATTGTTTAATTTTTTTATATCAACCTTAGCCTGACCAAATACAAATGAATGAAAGGACAAAAGAAAAAAAATAATATAAATTAGAAATTTCTTCACAGCATAAAGTGGGGCTTACAGTTACCGTTTAAATAGGTTCATTTTACTTTCTTCGCCCTTAATTAAACGTAAAATATTCTTCCGGTGTGTAAAAACGACTGCAGAACTTAATATAACGGTAAAAATCATTTCATGAAAAAGTACATTTGGGTCAACCGAATATACGATAAATGGGTAGGTAACCGCCGACATTATTGCGCCAAACGAAACAAATTTGAATGAAACAAAAACGATAAGGAAAACAGAAAAACAAAGAAGAGCAGCAAAGGGTTGTAAGCCAATCAATACACCTAGTGATGTAGCAACCCCTTTCCCTCCTTTAAATCCAGCAAAAACAGGAAGTACGTGGCCAATCATTGAAAATATGGATGAGACCAGTCTCAAGGATATCAAAAAGGCATAACTCATTTCATGAAGATCCATAAATAGAATGGGAAAAATGGACGCAATAATTCCTTTTAAAACATCAATGAGAAGTACAATAATTCCAGGTTTTTTTCCAAGTACCCGAAAAGTATTGGTTGCTCCCGCATTTTTACTGCCGTGCTCCCTAACGTCTAAATTGTAATAAATACGTCCAATCCAAACGGCTGTTGGAATAGAGCCAAATAAATATCCGATGATTGCAGAAAAAAATACTAATAGATAATCCATAAAGTACTAAAAGATTTCATTAAAGGTTTCTTTGATTTCTGGGTTTTCAGTACCATCATAACTGAAATTCTTAATTTTTTTCATTTTCGGTTTAATTTCAAATAGCGTTTTATTAAAGAATTCGTCATTAGTAAGTATTTTCATATCTCTCGTTGATTTAGCTGTTTTTAGATCAAAGAAATAGTCTAATGCTCCTACGTTGAAATTAAGACTAAAGTTATATTTATTTAATTCTTCTGTAGTAAGATCTACATAAAACTGATAGGGAACTTGCTTGAAAACAGGCCTTTCATACATGCTGACTAAAATTATTTTAGGTGAAGTTGATTTCAGTCCTCGATTTTCATTCTTTGAATAACTTTCTAATTCTAAGCCACTTAAAACAATAGTTTGCTCCATTGATTTGGGAAACTTTGGAGTCGTTTCATTTAATACGGCTTCTCTAATTTTATCATAATCCTTTTTTTCATTCCAGTGTTTCATCGCACGGTCAAAATTAGTTCTATTTATGTCCGACTCCTTGACAGAAATCAATTCCTCTGTAACTTTCATTTTCTTAGCAAGTCCCTCCATTAATTCTTGGTTTACTGGGAAAGAAAATTTTGAAGAAACTGATAAGGTAATTTTTTTATTTCCTGAAGCTTCATACCGAATTGTTCCAAAAGACTCAATATTCGTTTCCCCTAACGGCAATCCTAATTTGATTTCACCTTCTCCGTAAATAGTACAATTATTGTTTTCTAGGTCCATAGACAAATAATTCATGGTTGATAATGCATCGATAGCAATGTTCTCGCTCCGTTGTTTGAGCTGATCTTTCGTTGAAATCTGAAATTCATTTTTGGCCGAATTGAATTGTAAATACCCAGTTGCTGAATACACCAGCTCATCCTCTGGTAGATTGGTTTCTGAAAGAAAGGCGGTGTATAAATTCTTATTTTCCTTATCCCAGTAGAAACCTAATCCCAAAGACTGTTCATCCGTATTTTTAATTTCTTTCCCGATAGGTATTTGGATGTTTAATGGTTGAATTTTATCCTTAAATGCCATCCACGATTTTTTGTATTTACAATCATGAACAATGCGGGTGCTTCCATCACATAGAATACTGTCTTCTTTTGTTAAAATCTCCATATTACCGAAATATTCAAATTGCTTAGAAAGTTTAAATCCTCTATTTTCTTTGATAATTCCTACAGCTTTTGTATTAAAATTACTACAGTTTATTTCATCCATTTGAATAAGCGAAATCTCCTTGTCTACGTCGACATATTTGTATTTACCAGTGGCTTTATAGTTCGATTTATCTAGAACATCAATACTACACTGTTCAAAATAATGCTTCCTATTAGTTGTTTCAATTTGGGCATTCAATAAGGGTCTAATGCGTGCTTTTTTATCAATAATTAATTTATTACTATCAGGATGAATCAAAACGTCTCCAACAGGTAGGTTAACTACTTTTTCACAATAAATATGTTGTGTTTTTAAATCATATCTCGCACTTAACGCTTTGAAATTTATTTTTCTGAGGCTATCAATTTTGGGATCGTAGCAATAAAAATTTGAAATAATTCCAGATGCATCCGCTTCAAATGAGGTGATTCCATCTTTGTTCCGTTCCATGTCGATACTTAATTCATCCATGTACCAATAGAATTTATCCATCTGACAATAATAAAGATTTGAGGGAAATTCTATTTGTTTAGTTTTTGAAGCATTGAATTCTCCCTTTCTAGTTTTAAAACTTATTTTGGCAGTTACACCATCTGCTTTTAGTGCTAATGGATCGTCTCCTTGTTCGCGAAATGTGTTTTTTAATAAGAAACTTGAGGTGTCGGCTAAAATCTCCCATCTATTGAATCGATAGTGTTTTGAATACATGGAGGCAGTTTTAAATCCCATTTCACCTTTACCTGTCATTCCGATTTCCGAAAAAACTAATGTTCCGGACAAATGAGACTCATTATTAAATAAACGCATTGGGTTTTCACTTGTGGAAGATGCCTTCAAGATTTTACTCTTTGGCAGGTAACAAATGTAGGAGCGATCATTGTAAACATCAGGTAATTGTAATTTTTCTTCAGTAGGATTGTTTACAAACTTAGCTATTCCAATAGTTGAATCAGGGAGGAATGTAAGTCGATTTGATTCGGCAGTGGATTGAAGAAACGCGATAGTTCCGGCACCTTGTAAACCATTCCCTGAAAGGAGGATTTTGTTTTTGTAATTTGTATTCCCGTCATAAAATTTATATCCATTTTCAGGTGCCTGAGTTGAAAAACCAAATGAATAATCATCCATGATTCGAATGTTTTCTTTTAATTTAGGGAATATGCCTGCCGAGGTTAATTCACCTTTTAAAAGAAGTGCTCTTTCATTGAAATTGTCTAAACTATCTAATTCGAATGGATCAATGGTCACAAAGAATCTCAGAGAATCATATGCTCCATTCATTTTGTCATTGTAAAAAATTGAACAAGGTTTACTTATGGATAATTTAGGGTAATCTGTGAAGGAAGTGTTTTTCCCAGATCGATTATTTATGTCATCAATAATCAACTTTCCATAAACATTTGATAAGGCCGAAATCATTTCTATCGTTTGGCCATTTTTTTCCTTTTCTGTAAATGGTTGAACGGTTAACAAAACTTTTTTGGCATTTTTTATATTAAATGAATTTGTTTGGTAATGAAATTCACCAATTTCTGTAGTTACTGCCATTTTTCCTGAATGAATTATTCCATCGAACGTGAAGCTGCGATTTGCCTTAAGTGTTATTTGCAAATCAGTAGGTGAAACATAGGATGGTTGCGCATTTGAAAGCGTTACATAATCAACACCATCAATAATTAAATTTGAAGTGTTAAGGTCTAGAATGGCATAAAAAGGTAATTTTTTTCTCCTATTATCGTTTGCTAGCATTTTGTTGTAATTAGCTAAAAGCAATTTATCTGAATTGATCACCTCCATTTCCTGTTGAGAAAACGACTTTAGTTGAGTGGATAAATCACTTATAAAACTTAAATTATCAAAATCACGTTGCCCAGATTTGTATTCAACATATTTAATTAACTTGTCTTTAATTTCCACCGTTTTTTTGTCTACATCGTACTGAATAAATCCATGAACAGCCATTTCAAGCATTAACGGTTTACATTGAGTAATAAATTTATTGATTGCACTGGCAAATTCGCCCTCTGTGAATTGTCTCGTATTTTTATCCGAGGCATATTTTGCGGCCAAGGTAAGTGGATTAATGGCATCCATTCCTTTAAAAGATTCAAAAAGTTTCTCGTCAAAATAATTTTTAGATTCAAATTTTGCATTCCGTAAATCCATTGGGGCGCCATAGTCAAAAGTGAATCTTAATTCATTTGTCCCTATTCCATATAATATTCGTTGAGCATGAATATCCAGTTGGTGATAGGAGTCTTCAAATGGCGCAAAACCTCTTCCTTTCGAGGGTCGTGCAATTTCAATTTCCTTCAAACTATTGTTATAATTGAAATTAATGGAGTTATGAGAAATACTATCTTGTCCGATTAAAATTTTAATGTCCGTTTGCGATGATTGTATGGCATTAATGGTAAATTGAAACACTTGAGCCGATGCAACTATAAAAGGTTTATTATTTCTTTTTATGATAACCTGAGAGGGAGTCTCGTTGTCCCCTTTTCCGATGAGTTTTTCGCCTTCAATCAAGAATCCACCAATATAATCAATTCCATCCATAATATTAGAAACCTTTTCTTCTTTCGTATATGAATAAAATCGGGGGTAAATGCGATCGATATCTCTTAAATAAGTGGCTGTTCTATCCTCAATTGTTCCGTAAACAGGATTTTGAAAATAGGGGGCTGTCAATAAAACAGAATCAAGCTTTACTTCTGAACTCTTCGTGTTAATTTGATAATTATTTTTCAGCGTGGCAAACATTTTATTTTCATCCACACCGGTTTTAGACCAATTAATTGTTCCTCCAGAGCCAATCCATTTTTTTGATTGAATATCTAGTTTTCCATTAGTTTTATGAATTACGATGCTATCTTGAGCATTTGCACCAGATGATTTTTCAGTCATCAAGCAACGAAGATTTCCATTTTCCAATTGTACACTTACAGATGCACCATATTCGAATAAAAAGTCACCGTTTGTATAGAACCACTTTGAATTAGAAGCATCAGAAATTTTGCTATTTAAAAAAAATTGAATTGAAAACTTTAAAAAGTCATCAGTGCTTTTGTTTTTATTTTCAATCAGTTTATCAATAATGTCATGCCAATTTTCAATTTTGTCGTTACTTATTTCCTTTGAAATTAAATGATTGTAGGAATATAAATAATTAAAAATATCTGGATAAGATTTTAAGGAATTTTCCTGCAAGGCATTACACGTATTTACTATTTGGGTAAATGAAGCATCGTCAATAATAGCATTTTTTAAAAGGTTAACCTTTAACACATCGTTCGCGAAATTCTTTACCTTGTCCGACTCATTTTCGGCGTATATTTCGTTAAGGTACTTGATGAACTTCTCTTTGTCGTTGGGGAATGATTGAGATATAGTAAATACTGTTTTAAAAATGAAGATAATAATGATCAACTGTTTCATAAAATAAATTAGAACATTGAAGGTAGTCATTTTTCGGTAACCAAAAGTAAATTCTTCAAACAAAAAAATCATTTTCATTGATTGGAAAAGCAGTTATATATACTGGTTAAAAAATAGATTTGATATTTTTTTTAGAAAAAAAAGCAATTACTTATTGTGGATAAAAAAAAAAGTAATACATTTGCAGTCCAAAATTTGGGGTACGTTCTTTAAGTTATCGTTAACAAAACACAAGCCGATGTAGCTCAGTTGGCCAGAGCAGCTGATTTGTAATCAGCTGGTCGGGGGTTCGAATCCCTCCATCGGCTCAGAGTGTTGGGGGTGTCGCATAGTGGCTATTGCAGCAGACTGTAAATCTGTCACCGTTTGGTATCGTTGGTTCGAGTCCATCCACCCCCACCAAGGTAGTATTATTAAAGCGGGAGTAGCTCAGTTGGTAGAGCGTCAGCCTTCCAAGCTGAATGTCGCGAGTTCGAATCTCGTCTCCCGCTCAATAATTTCTGCCGGTGTAGCTCAGGGGTAGAGCGCTTCCTTGGTAAGGAAGAGGTCACGAGTTCAAATCTCGTCATTGGCTCTACAGTAATAATAAAGAAACAATAGTGTCCTTGAGATGCTTTGTAATATAAAAGGGTTTAACTAAAATTATTAACCGTAACAATTTTTTAAAAAATGGCAAAAGAGAATTTTGATCGTTCCAAGCCGCACGTAAACATCGGAACAATTGGTCACGTTGACCACGGTAAAACAACTTTAACAGCAGCAATTTCTAGCGTTTTAGCTAGTAAAGGTTTGGCGGCTGTTCGTGATTTCTCCTCAATTGATAATGCTCCTGAAGAGAAAGAACGTGGTATTACTATTAATACTTCACACATTGAGTATGCAACTACTAATCGTCATTACGCTCACGTTGACTGTCCAGGTCACGCGGATTACGTAAAGAACATGGTTACAGGTGCTGCGCAAATGGATGGAGCTATTTTAGTTGTAGCTGCAACTGATGGTCCTATGCCTCAAACGCGTGAGCACATCCTTTTAGGTCGCCAAGTTGGTGTTCCAAGAATGGTTGTTTTCATGAACAAAGTAGACATGGTTGATGATCCTGAATTATTAGAATTAGTTGAAATGGAAGTACGTGAGTTACTTTCTTTCTACCAATATGATGGAGATAATGCTCCAGTTATTCAAGGTTCTGCACTAGGTGCATTGAATGGTGAGCCAGAATGGGTTGCGAAAATCGACGAATTAATGGAAGCAGTTGATACTTATATCGAACTTCCTCCACGTGATATCGATAAGCCTTTCTTAATGCCAGTTGAAGATGTATTTACGATTACTGGTCGTGGAACTGTTGCAACAGGTAGAATTGAGACTGGTGTTATCAATACAGGTGATGCAGTTGATATCTTAGGTATGGGTGATGTTAAATTATCTTCTACTTGTACAGGGGTTGAAATGTTCCGTAAAATCTTAGATAGAGGTGAAGCTGGTGACAACGTTGGTCTTTTATTACGTGGTATTGAGAAATCTCAAATCAAACGTGGTATGGTTATCGCTAAACCAGGTACAGTTAAGCCTCACACAGATTTCAAAGCTGAGATCTATGTATTGAAAAAAGAAGAAGGTGGACGTCACAC
>CAIUSK010000459.1 GCA_903901805.1 uncultured Flavobacteriales bacterium | reverse complement strand
TTTAACGAAGAAATAGCCGAAACAGCCGACACACTTGAGGGAAATTCATTGTTAAAAGCCCGAACCATTTATCAAAAAACAGGAATTGCTTGTTTTGCGGATGATACTGGTTTAGAAGTGGAGGTGTTGAATAATCGTCCAGGAGTGTTTTCTGCCCGTTATGCGGGAGAATCTAAAAATGATCATGAAAACATTCATAAACTGCTTAATGAGTTGGAAAATCAATCCAATCGAAAAGCACGTTTCCGTACGGTAATCACTTTACTATTGAATGGGGTTGAAAATCAATTTGAAGGAATCGTAGAAGGGGAATTAATTTCTGAGAAAAAAGGGGAATCTGGTTTTGGATATGATCCTATTTTTGTACCTGAAAATGAAAAAAGAACATTTGCTGAAATGAATCTGGCTGAAAAAAATCAATTTAGCCATCGGGCAAGGGCTTTAAAAAAACTGATTTTGTTTCTCGAAACGAATAAATAACTAGTTCTTTTTTGTTAAACTACTCCACAGCTTCCTTCTTGATCTCCATTTGATAGATTCAAGGATAATTAATACCATAAATGAAGCAATAAATGCTTCTCCTAAATGCTCCCATCCCGGAAAATCGAAGCTAAAAACAAATCGTAAATTGGCGTTTAACAGCATTAAAAACAATAATGAACATGCTGTAACGAGAATAATTATGAGTGATTTATTTTTCTCTCTAATAACCTCAAGGGCATTTCGAGAATTAGAAAGTGTAGAAATGATTAGAAAGAGATTTCCAAATATCATCGTTGAAAAAGTTAGCGCCCGAGTTTCTCCTTCTGAATGTCCTGCATAAATGGACAAAAAATACACTGCGATTACAGCAGTTAATAGTAATATTCCAGTCCAGGTGCTTTTTAGTATTTTTTTTACTCCAAAAAATGACTCATTTGGATTTCTTGGCAGCCTAGTCATGATATTTAATTCTTCCTTCTCCGATTCAAAGGCTATAGAGCAAACGGGATCAATAATGAGTTCCATCATTACAATGTGTAGTGGCATGAGTAAAATTGGAAAGGAGGGAACAAAAGCGGGTATTAAAGTAAGTCCAATTATTGGCGTGTGGATGGCAAGTATATAGGTCATTGCTTTTTGTAAGTTATCCATGATTTTTCGTCCCGCGCGAATTGCTGCTACAATAGAACTGAAATTATCATCCAATAAAACCATTGAAGAAGCTTCACGTGCCACATCTGTGCCTTTTGCCCCCATTGATATGCCTATATCTGCTGCCTTCAATGCGGGGGCGTCATTTACACCGTCTCCAGTCATAGCAACAATATCGCCGTTTGCTTGAAGCGCCTGTATGATTCGGAGTTTTTGTTCAGGTACAATTCGTGCAAACAAATTACAGGTTTTAATTTTTTCTTGCAATTCAGTATCTCCCATAATTAATAAGTCGGAACCTGTCAAAATTGGTTCCTGAACAACTAGTCCAGCTTGTTCTGCAATACTGCTGGCAGTTGTTGGAAAGTCACCTGTAATTATTATCACCTTAATTCCTGCTTGCATACATTCTTCAATGGCTTTAGGAACCTCTGGTCGGATAGGGTCTTCGAATCCAATTAATCCAATTAATTCAAAGTTAAATCCATTTTGTTCATCAGGTAATTTTTTTTCCTTGTCCCACGTGGCATTCGCTACACCCAATACCCGTTGACCTTTTTCTGCCAATTGATGAACAATTTCTAACAACTCATTGACTACGGGTTCTGACAATTTACATAAACTAAAAATTGTTTCAGGGGCACCCTTACAGCAAACCAAAAACGCATCTTCGTTTGAAGAAACTACATGTGTCATAGCAGTTAAATCATTAGAAAAAGCATATTCCTTAATAATTTCAAGAGGTGATTGATTGATTTCTTGGTGTGCCCATTCACATGTCTTTATGGCTTTTTCCATTGGATCAATTGTTTGCTTGTGGGAGGCATAAATGGCAACACGTAAAATAAGTTCAATTTCTTTCTTGTGATGGGTAAATAGTTCTTTTGATAATAACATGGAATTTGTATAGATGGAGACTACTTCCATTTTATTTTGGGTAATAGTACCTGTTTTATCAGAACATAAAACGGTTGCAGAACCAAGTGTTTCAATCGCCGAAGACTTTCTTGTTAACAGATTTTTACTTGAAAGTCGCCATGCACCTATTGCTAGAAATACGGAAAGAACAACGGGAAACTCCTCGGGCAACATAGCCATTGCTGTGGCAAGTCCATTTAGCAATGCGTCAACAATATTTCCACGGGTTATAAAAAATGCAAAAATGACAATTACACTAACACCTCCTCCAATATAAAACAACTTCTTAATTAGTAATTTAATTTCTTTCTGGAGTTTGGTTTGTTCAATTTCAATGCTTTGAAGCGATTTGCCGATTTTACCAAATGCCGTATTTAAACCAGTATATCTCACTTTAATCAATGCTCTACCTTGAACCACGAGAGTGCCGCTATAAACCATTGTTGGAGTGGATGTAAGTGATTTACTAACCGGAAGAGATTCCCCAGTTAGAATAGATTCATCTATACTGAGATGTGAAGATTCGATTAAAAAGCCATCTGCTGGAATACGATCACCCTCATGTATGAGTAATAAATCATCAGGAACAATTTCTCTTCCCGGAATTCGTTCTTCCATACCATTTCGAATTACTAAGGCTCGAGGTGAAGACAACTTTTTTAACGATTCTAGCGCTTTTTCAGTTTTTCTATTTTGATAAAAAGTAATGAAAATTATAACAAAAACCCAACTTAGTAAAATGATTCCTTCAGCCCATTCTGCTAATAAAAAATATAGTGTGCCGCATCCCAAAAGCAATAAAAACATGGGCTCTTTGATTACCTCATAGGCCAATTGAAGAATATTTCTTGTTGAGCTTATGTTTAATTCGTTATATCCAAATTGTTGTCTGCGTTGTTCAACTTCTTCAGTCCTTAATCCCTTTTTATTTGATTGATTCATCTGTTGATGCTTTGGAATATTTACTTACAAAGTTCAACACGAATTAGCATGAAAAATTACAGAATTTTGGGTAACAATTTTAAGTATATCACCTACAGTCTCGAGCCAAGAAATTGTTAATTGATGTCTTCTTTCAGTTGATTATGAGAGCCATCGCACTGAGGCATTCGCTTAGAAAGTCCGCAAACACAATCATTAATGCCTAATCCACTTAGTATTCTATCCTTATACTTTTCTATACGAGCTTCACGGGTTTTCGCTTGTTTAGAGCTTGAGAAGAATAGGTTATAGCCGCGTTGCCGTCCAGGTGTAAGAGCAAAAAAAGATGTTTTAAATGTATCGTCGTGCTCAAATTTAGCAAGAAGTTCATCCGGGAAAATTAGATCGATTGATTTATTGAATGTAACCTTCAATCCGGATTTTTCAATTTCTATGGCTTCAAAAATATAGGCTTTTATCGTTTTTTCTTGCTGAATAATTTCAGATGTATGGGTGAATTTAAACATTCTCCCCGATTGAGAATTTTCGCCTGGTTTGTGCAATACTTTTTCTGCATCTTGAAGTAAGGCCCCTTTAAAAAAACTAAGGGAAAGAAATTCTTTGAAAGTACCAAGTAAAACAAGATTGGTTTTCTGATACATATAACAGGGCACACCCCATTTTAATCCCTCGTTTAATCCACATTCTAGTAAAAAGGAGCGTATTATTTCCATTTCCAACCTCCATTTGTCGGAGTTTGAAATGTACTCTTCTACAGTCTTGTTCTTGTTATTCATTTTTTGAAGTATTCATTCAAATCTCACTATTCTTTTTGATACCATTACTAGGAATGATTGAAAACAATAAAATTATAAATAATCCCGCTTCAATCTCTTGATCTGTTTTCTCAAATTTTCAGATGATTCCAAAAAGTGATTTCAATCAACGTATAGTTAGAAAAACTATCTTTGCATTATGGAACAACGTGAAGACAAATTGAAGGACATCATTTCGCATGCTAAAGAATACGGTTTTGTATTTCCTTCCTCTGAAATATATGATGGATTATCAGCAACTTATGATTACGGACAATTGGGAGCTGAACTCAAAAATAACATCAAAGCATATTGGTGGAAGTCTATGGTTCAAATGCACGAGAATATTGTTGGTTTGGATTCAGCCATTTTTATGCATCCAACGACTTGGAGAGCTTCAGGTCACATAGATGCGTTTAATGACCCATTGATTGATAATAAAGACTCTAAAAAACGCTATCGCGCAGATGTTTTAATTGAAGAATATGTCGAAAAGCATCGTCAAAAAATTGAAAAAGAAGTTGAAAAAGGAATAAAACGTTTTGGTGCAGATTTCGATGAAATGCAATTTAGAGCTACCAATCCAAATGTGCTACGTAGTCAAGAAAAAATTGAAAGTGTCGAAAAACGCATGAAAGATAGTTTGGAGGCCAATGATTTAGAAGCGGTTTATCAACTCATTGTTGATTTGGAAATTACATGCCCCATTTCTGGTTCTAAAAACTGGACTGAAGTACGTCAATTTAACTTGATGTTTTCCACAGAATTAGGATCTGTTTCTGGAGAAGCAGCTACGATTTATTTGAGACCGGAAACGGCTCAGGGAATTTTCGTGAATTTTCTAAATGTACAAAAATCGGGTCGTATGAAAATCCCATTTGGGATAGCTCAAATTGGGAAAGCATTTAGAAATGAGATAGTTGCTCGGCAGTTTATTTTCCGCATGCGTGAATTTGAACAAATGGAAATGCAGTTTTTTGTGCGTCCAGGTGAAGAAATGAAGTGGTATAACTACTGGAAGGAATTCCGATTGAATTGGCATCACGCCCTAAATTTAGGAGAAGAAAAATACCGCTACCATGATCATTTGAAATTAGCTCATTATGCTAATGCTGCTAGTGATATTGAATTTGATTTCCCAATGGGTTTCAAAGAATTGGAAGGGATTCATTCAAGAACTGATTTTGATTTGAAACAACACGAAATACATTCAGGAAAGAAATTGCAATATTTCGATCCAGAACTTAATCAAAGCTATGTTCCATTTGTAATTGAAACTTCCATTGGTTTAGACCGCATGTTTTTGGCAGTATTAAGTGCTTCTTACAAAAACGAAACCTTGAAGGATGGTTCAGAAAGGGTAGTGCTGAAAATTCCTGCAGTTCTTGCTCCCTACAAAGCGTGTATCATGCCGTTGGTAAAAAAAGATGGATTGCCTGAGAAAGCACGAGAAATTATTCAGTCATTGCAATTAGATTTTATGATGCAATATGACGAAAAAGACTCAATAGGTAAGAGATACCGTCGCCAAGATGCAATTGGTACTCCTTATTCCATTACCGTGGATCATCAATCTTTAGAGGATAATATGGTTACCATACGCGATCGTGATACGATGGAACAACAGCGAGTTGCTATTACAGAACTTCATTCTATTTTACATCAAAAATGCAATTGGTCTCGTTTGTTCAACTAGATTAATCTCTGAAAATATCAGGATCAATTCCCAACTCGATATTAAGTAAGAATTTATCGGTGTCTCCGGCCAAATCACCTTCAGTTTTCCCACCACAGTTGTATTTACTGGCAGAAAAATTTTCTTTTACATTTAGCCAAGTGCGAATAGTAACTCCTGTTCCTCCGGTACAACCTGGAATTGCTTCAGTGGGTTTTTGATTTTTTATTCCGCAATTTAAGAAAGCAGTTTTGCATTGTTCCCATTTAAAATTAGAAATTTCAATCGTTGTGTCTTTTATAATGGTTCCATAAGAGTCCAACAGGTATTGAATCTTTTCGGGTGTTACAATCCATGTATAACTTCGATGATATTCAGGAGCAACAGATGCATCTTGAAAATGATATTCAATTTTATCTATATTTTTTGGAAGGATATTTTTATTCTGATTTTGGTGAGGTTTTTTGGGATTTCGATAAGAGTGATACACTTTGAGTTGCTTAATTCCGCGCGTTGTTTCAAACAATGTAGGTATCGTGATTTGTTTTCCTTTTAAATAATAATAGACATCAAAATGTAAATGAGGCCAGGAGGAATAGCCCGTATTTCCAGATAATCCAATTAGCTGACCTTTGTGAATAGTGTCTCCCGTTTTTACCTTAATACCTGAATAAAGCAAATGCCAGTATGCCGCATAAGTGTCGTCAGCATGTTTAATAATGATGTGATTTCCTTGCTTTAAAAATTTCTTTTGCGGGCCACCTCTTCGATTTGAATCTATTGTCTTATTGACGATTCCATCACGCGAAGCATAAATTGGGGTTCCTTTTTTTACTCTGAAATCTAAAGCGAAATCTCCTTTGTGCGAATATTTACCATTATAACCTTGCATAACAACTACTTTTTTTCCTGGTTTAAAAGGTAATTCGTAGATATAGTTAGAATCAATAAATGATTTTTTTTGTTGGCCCAATGCTCCAAACAAAGTAAAGCTAAAAAGAAAAAAACATACAGATTTCATGAGCACAATTGATGCTGTTTTAGGATAGCAAACATAGTGGATTTTCTCCAAAAAAGGTATGTAAATTCCATTTATCTGGATTTCAATTTTGTATACCAATTCATAATAGCTTACATTTGTTTATGAAAAATGGTAAAAAAGTAATTTATTTCGCTATTGCTTGCTTGGTGTTTTCAGCTTTCAAAACGAGTGAAATCGAAAAAGGAATAGCAAGTTATTACGGAATGTCTTTTGAAGGAAGAAGAACTTCTTCAGGAGAAATACTTAGAAATGATAGCTTGACTGCCGCTCACAAAACACTCAAATTTGGAACTATTGTTAAGGTTACCAATACAAAAAATGATTCAGTTGTAGTGGTGAAGATTAATGATCGCTTACCCAAAAGCTCTTCTCGTGTCATTGATTTAACAGTGAAAGCAGCTAAAAAATTAAACTTTATTCGCGCAGGGCTAACACCTGTTACACTTGAAATAATTGAGAAAAAATGAGAAAAATTAGTTTATTAGTCTTAGTGGTTTCAGCAACCCTAGCTTCATGCTCAAAAGGAACAGTTTCATCGGTTTCTGAACAACCTGTTGTTGTTAGGTCTACAACGAGTGATATAACTGCAGCAACGTTGTATGCGGAGCAGTGTTCCAAGTGCCATGGCCTAGAACCAAGAGAAAAATACACAGCAAATCAATGGAAAAGAATCGTTCCAGATATGGCTAAAAAAGCAAATTTAGACTCCAACCAAGAAGCAATAATTCTAAGGTATGTGCTGGAAGCTGCAAAACCCTAAGTATTGGATCGTCGTAATTTTTTAGGATTGTCAGTGCTAGCTCAATTTGGATCATGAAATTAAGTAGCATAAAAGTAGTCGATTTATCAACGGTTTTGGCAGGCCCGTCCGTAGGAACCTTTTTTGCAGAACTTGGGGCAGAGGTGATAAAAATTGAAAGTCCACAGTTTCCCGATGTTACCCGTTCATGGAAATTACCAACCGAAGATGCATTATCCCCTGTGAGCGCCTATTTTTCATCGGTTAATTATCGCAAAAAATATAGTGAACTTGATTTGTCTGATTCAATTCAGAATAATGAATTGCTTCATTTGATTTCCGAGGCTGATATTCTTCTGATGAATTTTAAAGCTTCAACAGAATTGAAATTCGGGTTAACACCTGATTTATTGCAAGCTAAATTTCCTCAATTAATCATAGGGAAAATTACTGGTTTTGGCGAAGAAAATGACCGCGTTGCATATGATTTAATACTTCAAGCGGAAACAGGTTTTATGTCCATGAATGGCACCAAAGAATCTGGCCCTGTTAAGATGCCTGTTGCACTGATTGATGTCCTAGCAGCTCATCAATTGAAAGAAGGAATTTTAGTTGCATTATTGGATCGGATTTCTTCAGGTCAAGGCAGAACTGTTAGCGTTTCTTTATATGATGCGGCTATTTCCAGTTTAGCAAACCAGGCGTCAAATTATTTAATGTCACAACAAATTCCACTGCGTATTGGTAGCTTGCATCCCAATATTGCTCCTTATGGTGAGATTTTCTCAACCAAAGATGGTTTTCAGATTACCATAGCCATTGGAAGTGATGTTCATTTTCAAAAACTAGGATCTGTTTTATCATTGCCTGAATTAGCTCAAGACCTTCGTTTTTTATCGAATCAACAACGGGTAAAGAATCGGTCAGAGTTAGCCGATATTTTAAAAGATAAATTGGAGCATGTTAAAGCGGATGATTTTCTTAAACAATGTCATGAAATGTACATTCCTGCTGCGAGAATAAAAAATTTAGCTGAGGTTTTCCAAGATCAATCAGCTCAACAATTGGTGCGTCAGGAAGAGATTTCAGGAATAAATACAAAACGTGTTACTTCAATAGCCTTTAAATGGAAATAGAGATTCGTTCACCACGAACAGATTTGGAATGGGAAAATTATTACAATTTGCGTTACCGTATTTTGCGTCAGCCATGGGGTCAGCAGTTGGGTTCGGAAAGAAATGAAGGAGATGCTACTGGAATACACCTAGCATTATTTGATTTTGATGGGATTAAAGCAATTGCGCGTCTCGATGTATCTGGTAGAGGCGAGGGTCAAGTAAGGTTCGTTGCAGTAGAGACAAATGTTCAGGGAAAAGGTTTTGGTAAGCGTATTATGCAAGAAGCCGAATCCATATCCATTTCCAGAGGAGATACTCAAATGATACTACATGCGCGTGAAGTTGCAGTAGATTTCTATAAAAGTCAAGGGTATCAAATTCTAGAAAAATCACATGTATTATTTGACCATATTCAGCATTATTTGATGCAGAAGAAATATTGAATTAGGGTCACTCACTGTGTAATCCAAAATTTTATTACATTATTCTTACTTTTTATTGAACCTTTTGGCTGTAGTTTTGTTGGAAACACGTTACGTGCAGTAGAATAATAAATGGCAGAGTATAAAATAAAAGACTTAGAGGTTCTTTCTGGTGTGAAAGCGCACACAATACGTATTTGGGAAAAGCGGTATAATTTGCTGTCCCCAGATCGTACTGAGACAAAAATTCGTTTGTATAATGACGAAGATTTGGTGACGCTGTTAAATGTTTGTCTATTGTACAAACATGGGATAAAAATATCTCATATCTCTAACATGTCTTACTTACAGGTACAATCTAAGATTTCTGAAATTCATGAACTTCATAATTCAAATGATAGTTGCGAGCAATTAATTTTAGCTTTACTAACGCTTGATGAATGTTTGTTTCGTGATACATTGGGTGGATTGATAAGAGAAGTGGGTTTAACTAAAACATTTACGGAGCATTTAGTTCCGTTTTTAGATCGAATTGGTATAATGTGGTTAGTTGGTTCGATAAATGCATCACAAGAACATTTTATATCGAATTTAATTCGTCAAAAAATAATATCAGAAATTGATAAAATGCCAATTCCAAGTAATACTGCCAATCCGGTAATGTTATTTTTGCCTGAGCATGAATGGCACGAAATAAGTTTGCTATTTTATCAATATATATTGCGTGAAAATAACTTACATACGGTATATTTAGGTCAAAGTTTGCCTTACGATTCGTTAGTTGAATGTGTTCAGCAATTGAAGCCACGTGCGCTAGTAACTTCTTGGTTGACTGCGGTAGAAGAAAATTTTATAGAGAATTATTTTCAGCAACTTAAAAAAGAAGTAGGCAATATTCCTATTTTAGCGGGAGGTTATCAAATTAAACTCAATAATTCTCGCATTGAAAAATGGATAGTTGCGATAGAAAATATTGAAACATTGGGCACTCATTTCTCATAAAATAATTTTTTTTCTTCTTTTGTGTTTGATTAAAATAAAATCATTATATTTGATTAATAAATAGTCAGTATAGAATTTTAAAATTAAGAAAACGATGTCACAGTTGAAAGTAGGTGATGTAGCTCCACCTTTTAAGGGAGTTGACCAAAATGGTGATTTGATTGAGTTAGCTCAATTTTCTGGTAAGAAAGTAGCATTGTATTTTTATCCAAAGGATGACACGCCAGGTTGTACTACTCAAGCTTGTAATTTACGAGATAACTTAGCCTCTTTAACTAATCAAGGGATTGAAGTGATTGGAGTAAGTACGGATTCTATCAAGAGTCATACAAAGTTTGTGAGCAAATACTCCTTAAATTTCCCGCTTATTGCTGATGAAAATAAAGAAATAGTGGAGCAATACGGTGTATGGGGATTGAAAAAATTTATGGGTCGTGAATATATGGGAACAAATCGCACAACCTTTATAATTGATGAGAAGGGTATTATCCAAGAAGTTATTTCAAAACCCAAAACAGCTACGCACGCTGAAGAAATTTTAACCCTAATTAAATAAAATAGATAAACGTAAATAGTTTACGTTTATCGCTAGTTACCTTTGTCTTGTTATTTTTATAAAACCAAACGATATGTCAAAAAAAGAAGTAAATGTTGAAAAATTAAAAGCGTTACAGCTTACATTAGAGAAATTAGATAAAACCTTTGGAAAGGGTTCTGTAATGAAAATGGGTGATAGTCCGGTTGAGAAACTAGAAGTAATACCAACTGGTTCGGTATCTCTTGATTTAGCTTTAGGGATTAATGGATATCCGAAAGGAAGAGTTGTTGAAATTTATGGCCCGGAGTCTTCTGGTAAGACAACTTTAGCTATTCATGCAATTGCTGAGGTACAAAAGCAAGGTGGAATAGCTGCATTTATTGATGCTGAACATGCGTTTGATCCATTTTACGCAAAAAAATTAGGTGTTGATATTGCCAATTTATTGATTTCTCAACCAGATAATGGAGAGCAAGCATTAGAGATTGCTGATAATTTAATTCGTTCTGGTGCAATCGATTTAATAGTTGTTGATTCTGTTGCTGCCCTTACCCCAAAAGCAGAAATTGAAGGAGAAATGGGTGATTCACAAATGGGATTACAAGCTCGTTTGATGTCCAAAGCATTGCGTAAATTAACCGGTTCAATTAATAAAGCTGGATGTTGTTGTATTTTCATTAATCAGTTGCGTGATAAGATTGGTGTTATGTTTGGAAATCCAGAAACTACAACAGGTGGAAATGCGTTGAAATTTTATTCTTCAGTTAGAATTGATATTCGAAAAGCTACTCAGATAAAAGATGGTGAAGAAATTATCGGTAATCGAGTGAAAGTTAAAGTGGTAAAAAATAAAGTTGCTCCACCTTTTAGAAAAGCAGAATTTGATATTCTTTATGGTGAAGGAATTTCTAAAATTGGAGAAGTAATTGATTTGGGCGTTGAGCTAAACATCTTAAAGAAAAGTGGCTCATGGTTCTCATACGGTGAAACTCGATTAGGACAAGGCCGTGATTCTGTTAAATCAATATTAGCTGATAATGGTGAATTATTGGATGAATTGGAAAGAAAAATAAAAGAAGCTCTTTCTAAACCGGAAGCTGCAGCATTAATATTACAAGAATAAGGTTATCGTTCGGTTAAAATAGCGCGCCTCGGTGCGCTATTTTAGTTTATAGCTATAGGGTAGCTAAAACGTTCGCTAAATCGGTAATACTTTTTAGATGAATAGTACGTAAACCCGATTTTTGAGCGCCTTCGATATGCTGTATTGAATCATCTATAAAGAGCGTTTTTTGTGGATTTAACCCGTGTAAATCGCATACTTTAGTAAATGTTTCTGGATGAGGTTTACGCATTCCTAATTCATGAGAGACATGTATTTTTTCGAAATAATATTCCATGGGCATCTTAGAAACTTTATTCCATTCTCTAATTACTAGTTCCAGATGCAATTCATTTGTGTTACTTAACATAAATAAACGAGTCTTTCCTTTTAATTCGTTCAATAATTCAATAGATTTACCTTCAACAGTTCCTATCATTGCATTCCATGCCTGAACAACTTGATTAGGTGTGATTATTGAACTTGATAAGGGAAGTAATTTATTGATGAAATACTGTGTAGAAACAAGACCAATTTCATATTGTTGAAATAATTCTGCTTGTTCACTTTGCGAGTAGAGCGAGGACGCTTGTGTAAATCCTATCTTTTCAAAAGCTTCAATAGTGGCCAAATAATCAATGTGAATAAATACGCCTCCTAAATCAAAAATAATTGCATCAATTTCTTCGAACATATAAAAATAAAAAAAGCCACTCAATGAGCGGCTTTTCAAACTTAACAAATAAATTTTATTTATTATTCAAAACAAGATTTAAATCAAAACTAATAACTGATTTGATCGTTTCTTCTGGTTTTTTTTCATTTACTTTTAATCCTTCAATATTCAACGATTTGAAATCGATGTCAAACGTACCAGCGATGGTAGCTTTTTTTCCGTCATTAGTTAAGGTAACTGGAATATCTTGTTTCATTTCTTTACCTAACAAAGAAATCGTTGTAGCTAATTTTCCGTCTTTGTATCCTGATACTTTTACTACAACTTCAGGAAATTTTGAAACATCAAAATAATCTTTGTCTGCCAAATGACCTTTCAACATTTCTTTTTTATCCGCTGGTAATTCTTTGTCCTCAACACGAATTGAATTCATGTTTACTACAAATTCACCGGATACATTACTTTGACCTTGAGCAGACAATGTTCCTGATTTAAACTTCAAAGATCCAATATGGAAATCTTCCTCTGATTTTGATCCTTTCCACTTCAATGAAGAAGCCATTGTGTCAATCGTAAATTTGGTTACGGCAGCAGATTCTGAAGCATTCTCTGAAGCATTTTCAGTTGTTTTTTTACCGCCACATGATACGATTAACAACGTTAACATAGTTCCAACTAAAACAATTCCTTTTTTCATATTATATTTTTTTTGGCAAACATACGAACTCAAATGCAAGAAATTCGTCTCGATTGAATTAAATAATGTTAAGATTTTTTTGATTTACCTTTAACTAATTTCATTTCATCAACCAAATGCTTGGCGCCTGAATATTTATCCATTACCCACAATACATATCGAATATCAACAACCACATTTCTGCAACGATTTGCATCAAACATATAATCACTCATCGTACTTTCCCATGTGCGATCAAAGTTTAGTCCCATGAGATGTCCATTTTTATCCAATACAGGTGATCCTGAATTTCCACCCGTTGTGTGATTAGACCCAGTAAAACACACCCAAAGTTCGCCGTTTTGAGCATATTGACCGTAGTCCTTCGTTTTGTGCAAGTCAAGCATTCGAGGGAGTAATTCAAAGTCTGGATTACCTGAATTGTATTTGGCGATAATTCCATCCAATGTGGTATGTTCCGTATACATCATCCCATCTGCCGGAGACGAACCTTCTAATTTTCCGTAGGATATCCGAAGTGTGCTGTTGGCATCTGGCCAGTGTTTTTCATTTGGAAACATAACTTTTTTTCCCTCTACGTATCGTTTCAACAAGGTTGTCATTTCTACATTAAAAGACTGGAACGCGGGACTCGTTTCACTTCTGAATTTCGAAATCAGTTTTGTATAGTGTAAAAAGCCAGGGTCGTTTTCGATAATACTTTTGCTGGAATCAGTATAATTTGATATAAACAACATGAATCGCTCCTTATTCGTTAAAACTGATTGCGAATAAATCGTGGTGGAAAGAGCAATAATTTCATTTTCACTCATTGAAAGATTACCGATTTGAGAAAAATATTCAATCGTTAACAGGTCAAAAATACGTTTATCTATTGTTTCATCGTAGTTTTTAAAGAAGCCTTCAGCGCTAATTTTTAATTTATCAATGACAGATTGTATTTCATTTTTATCCTTGTATTTGCCATAATTAATAATGAGATCGTTAATTCCTCGTATTAATTTAAAATATTCTGGACCGTATGAAAAATATTCAATCCCCAAAGCATATTGAAATTCAAAATCAATTTTTGAGGCAACAAGTTCATTCATTTTCTGCACTACATCACCGTATTTCCCTTTCCAGTCGGCATTATTATTAGCTTTTTCCTCGAATTTTTTTTCGGATTGAATTTTTAAATCGACAGCGCCTAAACGCTTTAGCCCATCAATTTGACCGATCCATTTTTTCCAAGAATTGGCTATGCTCGCCTGTTTTGCTGAATATTGTATACGTGTTTTATCATCTCCTCTCATACCTGCATCAATTATTCCAAGTGATAGATCACGCATTCTAATTCTAGCAGGCCTCTCTTTTTCAATGATAAATTTCAAGTAGGATGAAACCACGTGTTGTTCTGTTGAACCTGGAAATCCATACACCATTGTAAAATCACCTTGTTTTCGGTTTTTGAAGGAAATTGGTAAAAAGTGAATGGGAACATAAGGTACATTTTCAATAGAATAGGGTGCTGGTTTATTGTCTTTTCCAACATAAATCCGAAAAACAGAAAAATCTCCGGTATGTCTTGGCCAAACCCAATTATCCGTGTCGCCGCCAAATTTACCAATCGAATTGGGAGGTGTTCCAACAAATCGGACATCTAAGAAAACTTCTTTAACCATCATATAATAATCATTTCCATAATTAAATGGTTTGATTTCAGCTTCATAATGAGTTCCTGCTACGGCCTTAGATGTTAACTCCTTTATGAATGTTTGAATACTTGCTTCATCTGTTTTTCCTAAGCCAAGTATTAATTTTGTAACATCTTCTATTCGAACGATGCGAACAGCCGTTAAACCAGGATTTGTCAATTCCTCTTGTTTATTTTTTGCCCAAAACCCAAATTTTAAATAATCTTTTTCAAGCGATGAATGCGATTGAATTTGCGAATATCCGCAGTGGTGATTTGTAAGTAATAGACCTTGATTTGAAACAAGTTCGGCCGTGCAACCTCCACCAAATTGAAGAATTGCATCTTTAATACTGGCTTTGTTAACATTGTAGATATCTTGCGCCGATAATTTCATTCCTTTTGCCTTCATATCTGATTCGAATGCAGAAATTAACGATGGAATTAACATTCCTTCATCCGCACGAAGAGGGGAGATTAGGATTAAAAATAATGTAATGCAGAAAAAGAACGTTTTCATATTTTAGATTTTAGAGTTGCGAATGTACAATTTTAACCAATAAAAAGAAATTTCAAATACTTGAATGAAATCAAATTTCTACTTTTGTTGCAAATAGAAACGGATGGAAGTTTTCAAATTTGGTGGCGCATCAGTTAAAGATGCATCCGCAGTGCGTAATGTTGGATCGATTCTTTCGAGATATGAAGGTCAGAAATTAATTGTAGTGGTTTCTGCAATGGGTAAAACGACCAACAAGTTAGAGGATATTGTGGCAGCAAAAATAGCACAGGATTCTATTTTATATACTCAATTAATAAAGGAACTATCCGATTTTCACCTTGATATTTTGGACGGATTATTTGAGGATAAACAGCTTGTTATATTTTCTGAAATTAGAACTATTATTGAGCAGTTACACGAATGGTATACCCATGTAGTTCAAGGAAATTACTCGTGTGAATACGACCAAGTTGTATCTCTAGGTGAGGTTGTTTCATCAAAAATTGTTGCTGCCCATTTGATGCAGGAAGGACTTTCTTCAGGATGGGTGGATGCTAGAGAATTGATTAAAACCGATAATCAATTCCAAGAGGCAAAAGTGGATTGGTCTCAAACAGAGCAATTGATTCAATCTAAAGTATTCCCCTTGTTTTCCAATGTAAATAGTATAGTAACTCAAGGATTTATTGGTCATGCGTCTGAGGGAATAATAACAACACTTGGTAGAGAAGGTTCGGATTATTCTGCTGCAATTTTTGCCTATTGTTTAGATGCTAAAAAAGTAACTATTTGGAAAGATGTTCCGGGAATGTTAAACGCAGATCCTAAATATTTTGAAAATACTGTTAAGCTAGATCAGATTTCTTTTAAGGAAGCAATAGAACTTTCCTATTACGGTGCATCGGTTATTCACCCCAAAACAATAAAGCCTCTTCAAAATAAAGGGATTCCTCTTTTTGTTAAATCATTTATCCATCCAGAAGCTGCTGGTACAATAATTCAAGAATCCATAGATAAAGACGATTTGATTCCTTCATTTATCGTAAAAAAAGACCAGGTATTATTTTCTATTCGACCAATTGATTTTTCGTTTATTGCAGAAGATAACTTGAGTGATATTTTTAGCCGATTGGCACAATATCAAGCAAAAATTAATTTGATGCAAAATTCTGCTTTGAGTTTCTCCTTGCTCATGGATCGTAAAAAGGCCGATCCTGATAAAATAAAATCGATACTAGGTGATTCCTATAAAGTTTGGTATAACGAAGAATTAGAATTAGTAACAATACGTCATTACGATCAAGAGACGATCGATTTAGTTACAAAAGGAAAAACTTCTATTTTGGAGCAAAAAACGAGGCAAACCATTCGAATTGTCTTGAAATAAAGAAATAATGAAAAAAAGGTTATCGGACATTAAGCATGCCCAGAATTTAATGATATCTGGCATAAGCTCCCCAAATTTGGAGGCTAAATTCGCCGAGATGGGTTTAGTGTCTGGTAAAGAAATCCGCTGGCTATTTAGTGCTCCAATGGACGACCCTATTGCAATTGAAGTTGATGGATATATCCTTTCTATGCGTTTGGATGAAGCTAAATATGTGGAAGTTGAAATATTTAAGTAACTGGAAAAGAATGTCTTGAGCTATTTAATGCTTGTTTTTGTAACCTTGGCTCGAAATATGCCGTACATAACCCACAAATAAGCAAAAAACATGAAAGCAAATTTCCAGCATTTAAATAGAAATACAATAGGTGTAGCTAAGGAAAAATTGACTCAGCACCGATCTATGGGAACGAAATCAAATTTATCGATTTTTCAAGTTGCTCATTTGATGGACGCAGTTAAGAGTAATTCTGATTCTGAAAAAAATCAACTCCCTTCTTTGTTTTTTAGTGTAGGTTTAAACTAAATAAACTTTTTCACGTCTTTTTTTCATTCTTTTAGTTAATTTTGTTGTGTACATGCAACTTTTTTTATGAATTAGTTGTCAAGTAATTAATAATTAATTTTAAAGTTTTGAAAAATATATTTTACCTTCCGTTACTTTTCATTTTTTGTTCTATCCAAGTTTTTAATTCCCAAAGCATTGCTGTAAATACGGGTCAAACACCTACTCAATTGGTGAATAATGTGTTACTTGGATTTGGAGTTACTGCATTTAATATTACAATTAATGGTAGTCCACTAAATGCAAACACTCCTGTTAGTAATGTTACTTCTTTTACCAATGCAAATCCTGCATTTCCTTTTGCTGCAGGAATGTTGTTAACAACTGGAAATGGTATTGGTGCTCAAGGGCCTAACAATGCCACTAGTTTTACTAATAATACACCAGCAACATCTAATGTTGCGACTGACCCTGAGTTAAATGCTCTAGCAGCTGGAACAGTAACCAACGGTGTCGTTCTGGAATTTGACTTTATTCCGTCAGGAGACACAATGAGTTTCCGATATATCTTTGGGTCTGAAGAGTATCCAGAATTTTCTCCTTCAACGTTTAATGATGCCTTTGGTTTGTTTTTGTGGGGGCCAGGAATTACGGGGCCATATGCTTTGGCTGGTTATCCAGCTGGAGGATCTAATATTGCCGTTATACCAGGTGGTACGCCTGTTACAATTAATAATGTTGGGGATGCTAACAATACCCCATATTATGTATTTAATGAATCTTCTTCAACCTTAACGTATGGGAACGCGATTCAATATGATGGAACAACAGTGGTATTAAATGCTGCTGCCAGTGTTCAGTGTAACCAAACGTACCACATTAAATTGGCAATTTCTAATGTGGGTGATCAAGCCTATGATTCTGGTGTTTTTCTCGAGGCAGGAAGTTTTGTATCTGATGCAGTTGCTGTAACTGTAGCAACGGTTTCTGGAGACACAACTATTATTGAAGGATGTACAGATGCTAATTTTATCTTTACGCGCCCTCAAACTCAATTGGACGACACATTAATTATCAATTATACGATTACGGGTGATGCAATTGAAGGTGTTGATTATAATAGTTTAATAAATCCAATTACTTTTTTGCCAGGCCAAGATTCTGTGGTAATTAATTTGTCTCCTGTTCAAGATGGCTTAAATGAAGGATTTGAATCTGTAATTATAACGGTTGAAATCATCAATCCTTGTAATGATACTATTTTCTCTTCCGGAACCATTTATATTGGAGATGGGCCAATAATAAATATTTTGGAAACTGATCCGCTCGTGTTATGTGCCACAGACAGTATTCCGTTAAGTGCATCTGCATCAGGAGGATATGCTCCTTATTCATATTCCTGGACAACTCTTTCAGGCACACCAATTGGATCTGGAGACACAATTACAGGAAGTATTACTTCTAATGGCTTTCAACAATATATTGTTACAGCAACCGACAATTGTAACTTTTCTAATAGCGATACGGTTACGCTGACGATGAATCAAGCTTTGGCTGTTGATACCATGGGAACAGAGCCTTCCAGTTGTCAACCTACAGGTGTAGTTTGGGGATTAGCAACGGGAATTACCGGAGTTCCTGCGTACAATTGGACGGGGCCAGGTGCCAATAATTCTAATTTTATTGATGCTTCTGTTTGGGAAAATATCCCTTCTGGTTGGTATTATTTTACTGTAACCGATGATGTTTGTTTTGCTTCAGATAGTGTATTTGTTGAATTACTAGATCCACCTATTGCAAGTTTTTCTGTTACTCCGTTAAGTGGATGTGCTCCAATGGAGATTTCTATAACAAATACCAGTCAAAACGGAACGAATTATTTATGGAATTTGGGTGATGGTTCTACCAATACCACTTCTGACTTATCTGGATTTACACATACTTTCACAGATACAACGGACAATCAAGCATATATTATTCAGTTAATCGTTCAACAAGGGCCTTTCTGTAGTGATACGGCTGTTATCGGGGTGATTACCTCTGTGTGTGGTTGTATGAATCCTGAGGCGGATAATTATAATCCAAATGCTACAGTTGATGATGGTAGTTGTATTTTCCCTGATCCAATAATTTCTGCACCAAACGTGCTTACACCAAACAATGATGGTCTAAATGATCAATTTATTTTAGATTGGATGAATTTGAGTTCATTGAGATTGGTGATTTTAAATCGATGGGGTAACACAATATATGATCAAACTAGTACTGATTTATTGAACATGACCCCAAGTTGGGATGGCGGAAATGCATCTGATGGAGTATATTTTTACCGCTATGAAGGTGTTGGTGTTGCCGGACAAGAACTAGATGGTCATGGGTTTTTACACCTAATTAGAGACTAAAAAACCAACTGTGTATAAGCACAGTATTTTAATCCAATATAAAAAGGAATCATTCGCTAGAGTGATTCCTTTTTTTTTGACAACGTTTGAATAATTGAACTGAGGTTATTAGTCATATTAGGGAGTGAAGGGCAATAGCAAGGCTAATTTTGAACCGATTTATTGTGTTTTTCTACTGGTACAGATGTTAAGGATCAAAGCGCCCTGAGTACAGTTTTCTTAAAACATTGAATTAAATTGTTTTTTTAATGGTAACAGCTAATAATTTATTCCAATATTTTCCGGTAATAAACAATTGATTCTCCGCTTTATTATATGCGATTCCATTAAGAACCTCGCCACGTCCACGATATTTCGAGGAAATTTCTCCCGCATTAATCAGTGCAACTACAGCTCCAGAATTTGGATTAATGACAGCAATTAGATCCGTTGTATAAACGTTCGCATAAATTAATCCGTCAATATACTCTAATTCATTTAACTGAGTTATTGGCCCTTCATCGGTATAGGCTTCAATAGTTTTCACGACTTCAAAAGTTGTAGGGTTTCTAAAAACAAGTTGTTCTGTACCATTTGACATGATGAGGTATTTGCCGTTATTACAAAGTCCCCATCCTTCTCCATTGTATTTGTGTTCTTTAGGAAATGCCGTTAGATTTTTCGAATCATAGGTTAAACACTTTTGATTTTTATACGTCAACTGATACAGCGTATCTCTTAATATACTAATTCCTTCACCAAAATGCGTAGCGTCGAGCCCCATTTTTTTTATCAATGCCCCGGTGGTTTTATCAATTTGAGCTACTAGCGTTTGCCCGTTGCTACCAGGATCTCCTGTTCCTTCAAATAAAGTACCATTATAAAATTCTAATCCTTGTGTATAACTTGAATCTCTATGAGGGAATTCACCTGTGACTTCTAACCTCCAGGTGTCTGGTTTCTTGTCATTTAATATCCGCACCAATCGCTCGTCATTTTCTGTGGTATTATCGGAAAGTGTGGCAGTAACTGTTAGTTTTTTTGTTCCTAGGGCGAGTCCCTTTGTTTTCAATACATGTGACACTTTGTTTTTTGGGCTATCCCATTTTTGTAATACGCTATCATTAAGTTTTAATTCAACTTTTATAACATCAGAATTATTGATGTTAATATCCAATTTAGCTTCTTTATTGGTGATGATTGCCAGATTTTCATCAAATTGAAAAGTTGCCCCAATAGAATCTGTTTGTGTTGAGTTACTGTCTAAAATTACCTTAGTAACAAATCCCCCTACAAAGATTAAAAGAAGTAGAATAATTATTTTTTTTTTCATGTTTAAAGTGCGGATTTAATTTCTTGTGCGCTAATTCCGTTATGGGAAGCATTGTATGTTACCTCTCCATTTTTGAGTAAAAGTACTTGTGGTGATTGATGTTCCACGTTTAAAACCCGTGCGATTTCATTAGATAGTTCGCGAAATGCAATCAAATCCAAGTAAAATAATTCAACATTTTGACTTGAATCCCATTCTCTTTCAAATCGGGATAATGCCATAGACGAAATACTGCATCGGGTACTATGCTTGAAAAGAATTACTGGTTTTTGAAAACTTAACTCAATAATTTCATCTAAGGTGTTTTCAGTGGATAGTTGAATCCAAGGAAAAGCGGATTTGTTTGAAAACCAACTCATCAGAAACC
>CAIUSK010000458.1 GCA_903901805.1 uncultured Flavobacteriales bacterium | reverse complement strand
GCCTATAGTTTAAGTTGCGGTGGGCCAATCATTACACCAGGTTGTCAAGTTCACATTCTCACACCAATTGCACCCCATAATCTTAATGTGAGACCAATGGTTGTGCCAGATCATTTACCCATTGAACTGAGTGTGGTAGGCAGAGACAGAAAGTCATTATTGAGTCTTGATGGGAATTCAAAAAGCATAAAACAAGGAGAAAAAGTGATTGTAAAAAAAGCCGAGTTCATGATTAATGTTGTTCGTTTTGAAAACAATAATTTCCTAGATACCATTCGTAACAAAATGCTTTGGGGCATTGATACTCGGAATTAAATCCACTCTTTTTTATATTCATTCGCTTTTTATTTTATATCCTCATTAGGTTATAAACAAATCCTATTTAGAAAGAAATAGGCACAGGCTTTTTTCTAAATGATATATTAAATATATTCGTTACAAATAAAGAATATGTTTCGAAATAAACCAAAGTCATTAGTAATTCTTGGAGTTTTAACAATTATAAATACTTCGTTAGCCATTCTAAGTGGCCTTACTAGTTTGATAAGTGGGCCTCCAAGTGCTGAACAAATAAAGAAAGAAAATTTAGAAATGGCAAAGACTATTGTAGATTTTAGACAGCTCGATCCGCCACCAGAAGTAATGGAGTTAATAGAGAAAATCCAACAAATAAGTACCGCCGTTAATGACAACTTCTTGTTTTTCACAGGGATTTCTACACTTTTTTCAATTATCGGATTTGCGAGCGTAATATTAATGTTGAGAAAAGAAATCTATGGTTTTCACGCCTATATAGTCTATAGTATACTTTCTTCCATCTCGATTTATTTTATATTATCTCCTTCGGAAGTTCCAACACCATTAATCGTTGTAAACTTACTTTTTTCCGGATTATTTATATACCTCTACTCACGAAATTTAAAGTGGATAAAGGATGAAACCGAACCAACCAATCATTTTGAATAATGAGTACAACATTAATCATTAGCGTTCTAGTTTGCTATTTTTTAGTTCTTATTGGTATTTCCATCCTAACATCTAGAAAAGCAACAAGTGATACTTTTTTTACGGGAGATAGACAAAGCCCCTGGTATTTAGTTGCCTTTGGAATGATTGGCGCTTCCCTTTCGGGAGTTACATTTATTTCTGTTCCCGGCAAGGTGATTAATGATGGGATGGCCTATTTTCAAGTCGTTTTGGGTTACGTTTTAGGATATCTTGTTATCGCTCAACTTTTAATGCCACTATACTACCGATTAAATGTGACGTCCATTTATGAGTATTTAGAAAAACGATTAGGCTTAATTAGTTATAAAACGGGAGCTGCTTTTTTTATTCTATCGAGGACCTTAGGATCAGCAATTCGTTTATACTTAGCAACAATCGTATTACAACTTTTTCTGTTTGAAGGACTTGGCGTACCTTATTGGGCAACTGCCTGTATAACTATACTATTAATTTGGGTGTACACTTTCAAAGGCGGTATAAAAACAATTGTTTATACAGATACTTTTCAAACATTTTTCTTGGTGAGTTCCGTAATCATTTGTACGGTTATCGTTGCTCAAACCCTGAATGTAGATTTTGTTGGTTTATGGAATAAAATATCAGCAACTAAAACATCAACGGGTCATTCTTTATCACGTATTTTTGTTTTAGATGATTCCAATGCGAAAAATTATTTCTTCAAGCATTTTTTTGGAGGAATGTTTCTTGCAATTGCAATGACAGGGCTTGACCAAGACTTAATGCAAAAAAACCTTACTTGCAAAAACATCAAAGAAGCGCAAAAAAACATGTATTCTTTACTGTAGTATTAGTTGCAACAAATTTTCTATTTCTTATTTTAGGTGGGGCGCTTTATGTTTATGCAGCAACAAAAGGCGTTGACCTTCCGCTAAAAACGGACCACACATTCCCTACTTTGGCTTTGACAGAATTTGGAACTTTAGCAGGAATCTTTTTCTTACTGGGAATTACCGCTTCATCCTATGCTTCAGCAGATAGTGCATTAGCCGCATTAACCACCGGATTTT
>CAIUSK010000457.1 GCA_903901805.1 uncultured Flavobacteriales bacterium | reverse complement strand
TGAGAAACAGGCTCATCCGTATATGATTCTTGTCCTGCTATTGCAGAAAAAACTTGCGTTTCCGCTGGAGTATATGGCGAATAATGATCTACATCTCTTTTAACGATTCTACCATTCTCACCTGTACCGGCAATTGACTGAATATCAACGCCTTTTTCCTCGGCAAGTTTTTTCGCTAAGGGAGATGCAAATATTCGATCTGATGAATTCGAAACAACCGTAGCTGGAGTTGCAACTGGTTTTTGTACTACCGGTGTAACAACTGGTTGAGCTACTACTGGAGCTGGGCTCGGAACTGCATCAACAACTGGCGCTGAAACCGGAGCAGAATTAAGTAATCCTGAAATATCCTCTCCTGGAGCACCAATAATTGCTAAAATGGCATTTACCTCTGCAGCCTTTCCTGTTTCCACTCCAATGTGTAATAGGGTACCATTATAAAATGATTCAAATTCCATTGTTGCTTTATCGGTTTCAATTTCAGCAAGGATTTCCCCTTCTTTAACTGTATCACCCACTTTTTTATTCCAAGAAGCAACAACACCTTCAACCATTGTGTCACTCAACTTCGGCATGTAAACTATTTCTGCCATATCTTATAATTATGCTAAATATTCTTTAATGTAAGGATAGTCTGTTTGTGTGTAGACGTCCTCGTAAATCTCATGAGCCTCAGGATAAGGTGAATTCTCTGCAAATGCTACAGATTCCTCCACTTCTTTTTTTACCCAAAGGTCAATTTCAGTAATTTCTTTTTCAGATAACCATTTATTTTCTTGAACAATACGTAAACAATGTTCAATTGGATCTTGTTCAATCCATTCGTTCACCTCATCTTTACTTCTGTATTTTTGAGGATCTGACATTGAATGTCCTTTGTATCTGTATGTTCTGATATCTAATAAAGTTGGGCCATCTCCCCTTCGAGCACGCGCTGTTGCTTCTTCAATTGCTTCATGTACATCCTCTGGACGCATTCCATTTACCACAAGAGCCGGCATTTCATAAGAAGCACCTATTTTTGATAGGTCAGTAACATTGGTTGTTCTTTCAACTGAAGTACCCATGGCGTAGTTATTATTTTCAATAATATAAACTACTGGTAATTTCCATATCATTGCCATGTTAAATGTCTCATGCAAGGCACCTTGTCGAACAGCTCCATCTCCCATTGAAACAAATGCCACGTTATCTGTACCATTATATTTTTCGGCAAAAGCAATTCCAGTACCCATTGGTATTTGTGCACCAACAATACCGTGTCCACCCATAAAATTCTTTTCCTTATCAAAAAAGTGCATAGATCCACCTTTCCCTTTGGAACAACCTGTAGTTCTACCGTACAATTCAGCCATCAAAACACGTGGATCAGTTCCAAATGCTATTGGGTGAGCGTGGTCTCTATATGCTGTCATGTGTTTATCACCTGGACGACAAGCACTTGCTGTACCTGCAACAATTGCCTCTTGACCAATGTATAAGTGGCAAAAACCACCAAATTTTTGTTGAATGTATAGTTGACCTGTTTTTTCTTCGAAACGACGAATTAACAACATGTCTTTGTACCACTTCACGTATGTTTCTTTGGAGAATTTCGGTTTCACTGATACTGCTTTTTTCTTTGATTCAGAAGCTACTTTGCCTGCCATTTTACAGAAATTTAATTTGCGGTAACAAATATACAAATCAATTTGATTTCAGATGCATATTGTCATTGTAACACTAAGAAAAATCTCACTACTCGCTTAAAACAGCTAGATTAAATAGATTTACTACTGCTATTTGTTTAAAATACGTTTTGTTTCAACTTGAATCCTTTTTCTTAAATCAGCTGAGACAGGAAATAAAGGCAAGCGCATTGCTTCATTCATAATACCTTGCTCTGACAAGGACACTTTAACTCCACCCGGATTTCCTTCTTCAAAAAACAATTTTGTAATATGCAATAAATCATAATGTGCTTTTCGAGCGATTGGCAAAGATTCTTCTAATGAAGCTTGTACCATTTCACCAAACAATTTTGGGAAAGCATTTGCGACTACAGAAATTACCCCATCAGCACCTGCCGCAATTAATGGCATTGTTAGTGCATCATCGCCAGATAAAACAACAAATCCTTCAGGTTTCAAACGAATTATCTCCATAATTTGCTCCATGTTACCAGAAGCTTCCTTTACAGCAACAATATTCGGTACCTCAGCTAATTTCAGCGTTGTAGAAGGCAGCATATTAGATCCCGTTCTGCCAGGGACATTGTACAATATTATTGGAAGTTTTGTACAACTCGCTAAGTACGAAAAATGGCTAATAATTCCCTCTTGGGTAGGTTTATTGTAATAGGGTGAAACAGATAAAACTCCATCAACACCTGCGGGTATTTTTTTCAATTTCTCACCCACTTCTCGGGTATTATTTCCACCCACTCCATAAACAATTTTCAATCTACCCTTGTTTTCATCGATCACCGTTTGAAGTACTTCTACCTTTTCTTCTTGAGTTAATGTTGGTGACTCTCCCGTTGTTCCTTGAACGACTAAAAAATCTGTTCCATTTTCAATTTGATACCGCACAAGTTTTCTCAATGCGTCAAAATCAATGGTAAAATCAGGATTAAATGGCGTAACAAGTGCAACACCAGAACCTGTAAATGTTGAATTCATATCTCTATTTGTTAATTTATTCTGAATATGATTTAGATAAAACCTGATGAACGAATTGAACAGCTAAAGCAGGTTCATCGGAATCTGCAGTAACATGCATTTCAAAATACGATCGTGCTGCATTCACTCCAATTCGATTGGTGAACGGTATCTTTTTTATTTGCGAAAAGATACGATGCGTGTCATCACCGAACCAAATTAGTGTATCATAATCCAATTTGAATTCGTCTAACAACTGAATATCCCTCAGTTTACCAAAGAAATTAAAATCCGTTGGCGAAACATAATAAATAACAAAATGGGGAGTCATTGCATTTTTATCCACATCCTTTGGAAGCAATACAACAATTGTTAATTTTTGAACATTACTATCATTCAACGCCTTATCTAGCGCTTTTTTATACCCTTTTAACTGATCGTCATTATCACAATTCAGAACAATTAATAGTGCATCCGTGGTGCTCCAAATACTTTTTTCGTTCACAATCAATTATTTAAAAGTTTTACAAAATCATCTTCACTTATAATTGCCACCCCTAAATCTACTGCTTTTTTTAATTTCGAAGGCCCCATATTTTCTCCAGCAAGCAAAAAATCTGTTTTAGAACTAATTGAAGATCCATTTTTCCCTCCATTTTGTTCTATTAATTCCTTTAATTCATCGCGACTAAACGCAGAGAAAACGCCAGAAACAACAATTGTTTTATCCGTAAAAATTCCTTTCACACTTTCTATTTTCTCCCCACTAAATTGAATTCCTTTTTGCTTTAGTTTTTCAATTAACTC